>JAAYOP010000035.1 GCA_012520295.1 Clostridiales bacterium
TCTTTGATGAGGCAACCTCCGCAATGGATGAACCCTCCGAGCAGGAGCTCTACACCATGCTCCTTGAAAGGATGAAGGACACAACAATAGTTTCCATAGGACACCGTTCCTCACTGCAGAAATTCCATGACAGAATTATTGTCGCCGAGCTGCAGCCTGCCGGACACTATGCCTTTGTTGAACAGGAAGCACAAACTGTTTAGTTAAATATGTAAAATATCCAGGCACACTGCTATGACTGTCCTTTCCGGTCCTCTTTCCGAAGGCCGGAAAGGATTTTTTATGCTGTCTCGCAACGCTGATATGTACATAACATTCTTTTAAAAAGGACATTAATAAAAAAGACTATATTTTTATTGTTGCATTATGGTAATATATGTGATACTATTATTTTATTCATAGTACATCAATAGGATTTGTTCAGGCATTTAAGTCCTTTTCAAACAGCAGGACATACACAGCAAACGGAGGTCAATATGACAAGAATAGTATATGCTGATAATGCGGCCACCACTTCACTGTCCAGGCATGCCTTGGAGGAAATGATGCCGTATTTGACTAAAGAATACGGTAACCCTTCGACCGTATATTCCCTTGGACGAAGTGCAAAAAAAGCGATGGAAAACGCCCGGGCAAAAATAGCTTCCGCGCTCGGCTGCAGACCTGATGAGATATTTATTACCAGTGGTGGAACAGAAGCTGATAATTGGGCTATAAGATCCGCCGCTATAATGAAAAAAGATAAAGGAAAGCATATTATATCTACCGTATTGGAGCATCATGCAGTTTTGCACACACTTAAAAGCCTTGAAAAGGCAGGATATGAGGTGACATATCTGGGTGTGGATTCCGCGGGCAACATTTCTCTTGATGAGCTTAAAAACACCATAAGGCAGGACACAATCCTCATTACTGTCATAGCCGCAAGCAATGAGATTGGGACTATTATGCCTATTGCCGAAATAGGAGCCCTGGCCCGTGAAAAGGGAATCCTTTTTCATACGGATGCAGTTCAGGCCGTCGGTCATATTCCGGTAAACACAGAGGAAATGAAAATTGATTTACTTTCCCTCTCAGCCCATAAGTTCAAGGGACCTAAAGGCATAGGCGCGCTCTATATAAAAAAAGGTCTGCGGCTGCCGTCAAACATGTACGGGGGCGCACAGGAGCGCGGTCTGCGTTCAGGCACGGAGAATGTGGCGGGGATAGTGGGAATGGCCGCCGCACTTGAAGAGGCGGTATCGAACATGGACAATAACATAAAGAAAATTTCTGCAATGAGAGATCGTTTAATTGACGGCCTGCTCAAGATACCGTATACCAGGCTGACCGGCGACCCGGTAAACAGACTTCCGGGTTCTGCTTCATTTGTTTTTGAGTGTATAGAAGGTGAATCAATGGTTCTATTGTTGGATCAGGCCGGTATCTGCGCCTCTTCCGGCTCAGCCTGTTCTTCCGGTTCTCTTGACCCTTCACACGTGCTGCTGGCAATAGGTCTGCCTCATGAAGTAGCTCACGGCTCTCTCAGATTGTCTCTCAATGAGGACAATACCGAAGAGGATGTGGATTACATTCTGGAAAAGCTGCCCCCCATTATAAGCCGCCTTAGGGATATGTCACCCCTCTGGGAAGAAAAAATAAGCGGGAAACCAATAAAATAGCAGAATATAAATTCGGCGTGCCGCTCGCCGCAAAAGCGGAAACGAGACAAGCGACAGGAAGCTTAGCTTCTTACTGCAGGAGGTTAAATGCACCATGCATTAATCTGTAATCAGTATAAGCTCCATATATTCAGTATGATGCGACAGCTGCTCTATTGCTCCCTTGCTTGTCACGACAGGAGCATATTATGTACTCAGAAAAAGTCATGGATCATTTTAATAATCCCAGAAATGTTGGCGCATTGGAAGACGCCAACGGAATTGGCCATGTGGGAAACTCAACCTGCGGCGACATAATGAAGATATATGTTAAAATAGAAGACGATATTATTAAAGATATCAGCTTCAAAACCTTCGGATGCGGAGCCGCTGTGGCCACATCCTCAATGGCAACGGAGATGGTTAAGGGGAAAACAGTCAGGGAAGCACTGAAGCTATCAAATAAAGCCGTGGCTGAAGCCCTGGATGGCCTCCCCCCGGCTAAAATGCACTGCTCGGTACTGGCAGAGGAAGGAATAAAAGCGGCAATCGAGGATTACTTCAAAAGACAGGGCATTGATCCCGCTGCGGTCCTGAAAGAATAGTCTGTTGATATGGAGGCTATGGCACGGAGGTATTTGGTTTACCCCAATGCCGTCCATGTGTTCTTAGGAAATGGAGGTCAGCATGAACTGCGATTTTAACAAGCTTGTCTCTTCCATTGTGGACAGTTATTCGGAACTGCCTGAATTTCTTCCAAACAGGGCAATAATTATTGAAATTATCGACATTCTCAGAAGATTGATCTTCCCTGGATATTTTGAAAAAGAGATTACGGAAATTGCTCATATTGATTACCATGTAGGCAGTCTTCTCTCGGAGGTTCAAAGCAAACTTCAGCATCAGATATGCCGTGCGCTGCTGCATGACACAACAATTACCGGCAAGTGTGGAGAGGACGCAGAGCAGCGCTCCATAAAAATAACCAACGAATTTCTTAGCAGAATTCCCAAGCTGCGCAAAATTCTCTTAACAGACGTGGATGCGACTCTTGACGGCGATCCCGCCGCCCGCAACAGGCACGAAATAATTTTTGCCTATCCCGGCATATTTGCCATATGTGTGTATCGCCTGGCCCATGAGCTTTTTTCTTTGGGAGTTCCCATGATTCCCAGAATTATGACAGAATATGCCCATAGCATAACCGGCATAGATATCCACCCGGGAGCTGTAATCGGCCACCATTTTTTCATCGATCACGGTACCGGTGTAGTAATAGGCGAAACAACCGAGATTGGAAACTATGTGAAAATATATCAGGGCGTTACACTGGGCGCTCTTTCCACCAGGGGAGGGCAAAGCCTTCAGGGCAAAAAGCGCCATCCCACCCTTGAAGACTATGTAACCGTCTATTCCGCAACCTCGATTTTCGGGGGAGAAACAGTAATTGGCCGGGGAGCGGTTATTGGCAGCAATGCTTTTATAACAAGCTCCGTAGCCCCCGGCACAAGGGTCAGCATAAAAACACCCGAACACAAGTATATGCAGCTCAATACGAACCCTGACTGATCAACATAAGTTTTGCAAAAAAGCCGCCGTTTCCGGCAGAGAAACGGCGGCTTTTTATATTTTTTATTATATTTATAATCTCATACTTTTTCTCTGCGCTTTTTCCACATGGTCCACAGAGGCCCGGCTATACATATGGTCGAATAGCAGCCGGATACCGTTCCCAGCATCATCGGGAGAGCAAATTCTCTGATGGATTCTATCTCATATATCTGTGCAAAAATAAACGCTACGGTAATTGACATAAACACAGCAATGTTTGTGTTTATGGAACGTGACATGGACTGAGTGATACTCACGTCCACCAGTTCATCTATAGGTGCCTTTGACATTATGCTCCTGTTTTCCCGGATACGGTCATATATTACTATCGTATCATTTATTGAGAAGCCTATGATGGTCAGAATAGCCGCTATAAAAGAGTCGTTTAACGGTATTTTGAATATAACAAAGGTTACCGCCACCACCAGACTGTCAAAGACCAGCGCCACTATAGCCATTAGGCCCGCGGAGAAGCCCCCAATATTTCTAAATCTTATGCCCACATATACCAGAATGAGGGCAAACGCCAACCCAATTGCAAGAAGACCGTTCATTAGGAATTTTTTGCCTATAAAGGGTTCAACGGTAAGGGTTTCGGATATGGTCACAGCGTTGTCGGGAAAAGCCTTCTCAAGAGCCTCGGTCACTGCCTCCTGCTCATAGGAGGTAATAGCTTCATTTCCTGCCAGACTGACAGTTAAAATCTGTTCGCTTCTGGCGAAATTGGTCTGAAGCTGGCAGAGGACCGATTTCCCGATAGCTGCATCGACAGCATCCTCAGCCTCTTCCGCGTCTATCGTCCCCGAATATGTGTATTTCAGTATGGTCCCACCCTTAAACTGGATGTCCATCTGCACACCGTTTATAAAAGAAGCCAGTACCCCCGACAGTAAAACCAATAGGGATATGGCAAAAAACAGATATCTTTTCCTGAAAAAGTTGATTCTTTTGCTGCTCCTATCGAATGCTTTCGTCGACATAAAAAGGCGCGGTTTTCTGAGACTTTCAAATGCGGTCAGCGAGCGCATCATGAGTCTGGATGCCGTGACGCCTGCTACAAAGTTCATAATAACACCGCAGACCAGTGTATATCCAAATGACAATATGGATCCGGAACCAAGTAGTAGCAGAATAACGCCAACGATGATTACGGTGATATTCCCGTCAAAAACCGAAGAAAACGCCCTGTGAAAACCGGAATCTATGGCGGCAGTAATTGTCCGTCCCGCTCTCAGCTCTTCTCTTATTCTCTCAGACGTAATTACATTGGCATCCACGCCCATTCCGATTGACAGTATTACACCGGCAATACCGGGCAAGGTAAGAGTAAACTGGGGCACGGACAGAGCCAGCAGCTGACCTACCACCTGCAAAACGAGGGCTATGCAGGCAACAATGCCGGAAAGCCTGTAATAGATAATCATAAACAGGCAGACCAGAGCAAATGCCAAAATCCCTGCCCTTACCATCACTGACAGGGCATTTGCCCCAAGTGTTGCACTTATAATATTGCAGTTTTTGACGATCATTGAAAACGGTAAAGACCCTGAATTAATCTTGTCCGACAGAGCCTTGCAATCTGAAAGAGAGCCTGCGCCCGTTATAATCGCATTGCCGTCTGTTATTGGTTCGTCCACTATTGGCGATGAAATCTCGGTCTCATCCATATAAATAGACAGTGGTTCTCTATTAACGGCAAGTTCTTTTGTCGCCTCCGCAAATTTCACTTTTCCCTCTTCCGTCAGCTTCAGGACAACAACAGGTGCGGCAGTACTCGGGTTTATAGTCGCATAGCTCTCCGCAACATCAGTGCCCTCCAGAACAATATTTCCCTTTGGGTCCCTGAAGGTGAGCATCGCGGTCTCACCCAGTTCGGAAACAGCTTTTTGGGGGTCAAAATCGGTTTCGTCGGATCTCCAGGGAAACCTTACGATAATTTTCCCGCCCGATTTGTCCACTGTCACATCCCTATCGGAGATATTTGCCGCATCCATACGGGTTTCAATAATTGCCCGTGCCGCATTAAGCTCCGTTTCAGTCGGCATCCTGTCCAGGTCCCTGGGCTCGTATGTGGCCTCCACTCCGCCCCGAATATCAATGCCAAAGCGAATTTGTGTTGCCCCTTTCAATTCGGTACTTCCTATTGTAAGGCCGAACAGGGATATAAACAGCAGTAAGGCCGTGAAAAACACTACAATAAAAAAAGTTTTTTTGGAATATCTTCGCATTTATGCTCCTCCGTAAAACCATCGTCAAAATTTGCCGTTGATAGAAACTGCGGTATGTCTTTTACTGCTTCATTATTGCTGAAGTTGTGATATGTGTAAAAAGGCGGGTAATCTTCCACGTCTATCCGTCCGGGGGTTTTAAAACATTAATATATTATCTGTTTTTCTGCTACATATCAAGGGATAGTTTGAATTAATGTCCACTGAACAAATGCTTTCGCATTATGCATTTGGTTGCGCTGCAGGCAGGCATTTAATATGCTGTGGTTTGAGATACAGCTCAGGACCGATTTAAACAAATCACCGGCAATTTGGGGCTGTTGCATAATAGGTGCAGATTATACAACAGCCCTGTTATTTTATCAGCGGTATATTTTCCTGTTATGAATATCATCAATTCCCGTCTTGCGGTAGAAATATGTGTTTATGACATCCCTCCACTCGGCCGCGCTTTCAACTTGATGTTCAAATCTCCGGAGAGCCTCGTCATAGATATCATCGCTGACAAGCTCTTTAAGGGTTTTCCACTTATCCAGAAGCTCTTTTGCTCTTTCCGCTCCCTCGAAATGAGTATCGTAAATATGAGCTATTACTGTTTTCCCTGATTTTAAAACATGCTCGTATGATACATGATGAAAAAACAGCAAAAGCTCGTCTGGACAGGTTTCTATGTTTTCATACATACCGGCAACAGGCTCATGATACTGGCTTGTAAAACCCGTACCTGTTGCCTGAGTCCTGTCTACTCCGATACAGGAGCGGTCCGCATAATGGTATGTGCCCCACTGGGAGTATTCGTACCCGTCAACATCGGGCCCATAATGAAAACCCGGCTTCACCATCCAGCCAACTCCCAGCGGCGCCGTATACATCTCATATATCTCTCTGGAATCCAGCAGCATTGGAACCAGTGTTTCCATAATAGGCGCATTGTGTCCAAAGGTCAGAGCGACCCATTGGCGGGCAATATCCTCACTGGATAAGGCCGTGTTCCAGGCCAGCCTTCCAAAACCAAACAGATTAGCCTGAGCCAGTGGATGACCACACCAGTTATTATCATCCCCCACATTTGATACGCCTGCCATACCGCCGTGCTTAAGGCCGAAGAGAGAACCGTCCACAACGCGCGACACTGTCGAGCCTTCGCCTTTTGTAAAGGTATCAAAATCCAGTGTCTCCTTCCACATAGGAACCAGATAGCACAGATGCTTCTGCTGTCCGGTATATTCCTGGGTAATCTGAAACTCAACGGCAACATTTGTCTTCGGCAGTGCTCCGAACAGAGGCGATACCGGTTCCCTAATCTGAAAATCCATTGGCCCGTTTTTTATCTGCAACACTACGTTTTCGTCAAATTTTCCATCCAAAGGCTTGAAATTGTCATAGGCAGCCCTGGCCCGATCAACCGCCCTGTCCCGCCAGTCAAGATGGCAATCATACACAAAACATCTCCATATGACCAAACCGCCATAGGGCCTGAGGGCCCTTGCAAGCATATTGGCCCCCTGGGAATGGTCCCGTCTGTATGTAAACGGACCCGGCCGGTTTTCCGAATCGGCTTTTACAAGAAAACCCCCGAAATCAGGAATATGGGCATATATTTTGCCGGCTGTTTCCTCCCACCAGCGTATAACTCCCTCATCAAGGGGATCCGCTGTATCAAGCCCGTCAATTTCAACAGGCGCAGCGAAATTTATGCTTAAAAACAATTTTATCCCATAATCGCTGAATATTCCGGCAAGCTCGGCTATTTGGGGAAGATACTTTTCGGTGATGAGAAATGTCTCCTGTTTATGGACGTTCACATTGTTGATACTTATGCCGTTGACGGACACTGAGGCAAGGAGCCGCGCATAGTCTCTAATACGGTCGTAATCCGTTGTGATATTATTGTCTTTAAAAAAAATGGATTTCCCCGCATAGCCCCGCTCTATGTCACCGCTCATATTATCCCAGTGCTCTATCATACGCATTTCCACGCTCCTGCTCCGGGAAACTTCCGCCTGTGAAATACTCTTCCCCAGCCCTATACCGAAAAGCAGCTCAAAAACTCCGTAAAGTACGCCGTTTTCGTCCGCGCCAGCTATTTCTATTTCATTCCCTCCTGCATGGACCCGTATTTCAAAACCTTCAGGCCCCAGAGTATCAAGAAGCTCTCCGTCCAGACGCAGGGTGATATGGGTAGAATCAGGCTTTGCCGGTAATACAGGAGCATCTGTACCGAACATCTCCTTCGCCGCCCGGACAAGCTCATTGGCAGCCGTTCTTATTACCCTCCCATGCCCTTTCAAAACAATGGCGGAGAAAAACTTTTCATATTCCGTGGCAGCTTTATTATCACAGGATATATAATCTGCGTATCTAAGCCAACATCCGTACCCCTTTGTATGCCGGTTCAGCTTTGCATTCGGCATTATGCGCACCTCCCAATAGAACAGATTTTTCGGAAACTGTACATCCCATGATTTTCTAGTACTCCAAATTCATCTCTTTTCCGGTAACAGTGAATTTAGCGCTCAGACAGGGTGCTCCCGTCAGCTCAACGCTTCTGCTGTCAGGCTGGCTTCCGCCCGCGTATATCATAAAATCGCCGGGCTCCAGCACACATGAGCCGTCATTTCGAATTACAGCCATCTGCCTGGGGGATACTTCAAAACAAACAGTTTCCTTTTCACCCGGTCTCAGGAAAACCTTTTTTATTCCAACCAGTTGCCGGTTCGGCAATCGCACTTCAGACTCCAGGTCTTTCAAATAAATTTGGACAATTTCATTGGCCTCACGAGTTCCAGTATTTTTAACCGTAACCGATACTTTTATATCTTCACCGGCAGAAATGGTATGGCTGTTCAGTTTTAAATCACT
The DNA here is from genome assembly GCA_012520295.1 of Clostridiales bacterium. Classification (GTDB taxonomy): domain Bacteria; phylum Bacillota; class Clostridia; order Oscillospirales; family Oscillospiraceae; genus JAAYOP01. The sequence continues at coordinate 8,342 of JAAYOP010000035.1, forward strand.
GTACTCAAAGCTTGTATAGCTCAGGCCATACCCGAAGGGATACAGCGGCTCGTTTTCCATAAACCTGTAGGTCCTGTTTTCCATTGAGTAATCACGAAAATCAGGAAGCTCATCCGTTGTCCTGTAGAAGGTTATCGGCAGTCGCCCGCACGGGCTGTCCTCCCCGAAGAGAACTGACGCAACTGCTCTGCCCCCCTGAGAACCCGGATACCAGGCCTGCAGAATTGCCGGGACATGTTCATCAGCCCAGGTCACGGATAACGCGCTGCCGGACATGAGGACCAGAACAACAGGCTTGCCTGTGGCACACACCGCTTCCAGCAGATGCTGCTGATATCCTGGGAGATCCAGATTTATTTTATCGCCGCTGGCATCGGTATTTGAAGCATCCCCTTGCTCGCCCTCCAGGGTACCGTCAAGTCCCAGACAGAGTATCGTGACATCAGCTCTCTCAGCTGCCGACAGAGCCTCGGAGAGCCTGTCGTTGCTTCTTGAAAGTCCGCTGCATTTTTCTCTGAAAAGGTGGCAGCCCTCGGCGTAATATATGCGCACATCATCTCCCACATATTCGCGTATACCCTGTAAAACCGTAACATACTCGGACGCCGTCCCAAAATAATTCCCCACCAGCGCCTGCCGGCTGTCCGCATTGGGACCTATCACGGCCAATGACTTTATTTTTGTTTTATCAAGAGGCAACAATTTGTCCTTATTTTTCAGTAAAACTATCGAGCTTTTAGCCACCCGCATTGAAAACTCGTTGTGCTCCCGGCAGTCATTCATCTCATAGGGTATAGACGCAAAAGGAACCTTTTCGGGACTGTCAAACATACCAAGCCTCATTCTGATCATAAGCAGGTTTGTAACAGCCCTGTTTATCTCTTCCTCTGTAACAACCCCGTCATTAAGTGCCCGTAAAAGATGCGAAAAGGCAAATCCACAGTTGATATCACATCCGTTCTTTAAAGCAAGGGCGGCCGATTCTTCTATACAATCTGTCACCTTGTGTCCCTGGTTAAAATCCTGTATTGCCCAGCAATCGGAAACCACATATCCTTCAAAACCCCATTCGCCTCTTAAAATATCTTTCAACAGGGTCTTGCTTCCGCAGCAAGGCTCACCGTTGACTGCGTTATATGCCCCCATTACTCCGGCAACCCTGCCCTCTGTTACACACTGTTTAAAAGCATACAGGTATGTTTCTCGCAGATCCTTTTCCGACACAACCGCATTGAACTCATGTCGTTCCCCCTCCGGACCGCTGTGAACGGCATAGTGCTTTGCGCATGCCGCCGCTTTGAGGTATTTTTCATCGTTACCCTGAATTCCCTTTATAAAAGCAATGGCAAGCCGGGCGGTGAGATAGGGGTCCTCCCCATAAGTCTCATGCCCCCTGCCCCAGCGCGGGTCTCTGAAAATGTTGATGTTGGGAGACCAGAATGTCAATCCTTTATATATATCCCTGTCGTTTTTGCGAACAAATTCATGATATTTGGCTCTGCCCTCGGTGGATATGATGTCGCCAACTTTAAAGAGCATATCCTCGTCAAAGGTTGCGGCCATTCCGATCGCCTGCGGGAACATGGTCGCGACTCCAGCTCTTGCCACACCATGAAGTGCCTCATTCCACCAGTTATAGGCGTCAATCCCCAGCCTCTCTATCTCCGGGGAAGCGTGCATAAGCTGGGAAATCTTTTCGGAATCCGTCATGCGCGATACCAAGTCCTCAACTCTTTGCCTGAAGCTCAGATCTTCGTTTTTATATATCTCCTGAGACATTTTACTACCTCCTAAACACTATTTGCTTATCCTGAATGGCGAAGCCGGAAGTCCCTGGTCATTATAAAGACTGACCTCGGGATCATCCGCCCAGGCGTATCGAACAGCGGCCGGGTCTGAAATTCCCTTCCTCCATACCACCACCCGGTCGTCCTCTATTGTGGCGCTTGCCGAAACAAATCTACCGTCTTCTCCAGCTATTTCAAAGCCTTTTAGTTCACCGTCCTCCCTTGACCTCAAGCCCTTTCCCGTATGTTCAAAGGACAGGACCACCCTATCCTTTTCAAATCTGGCGGCTCGAGGCAGCGGGCCAGAATAAACCAGAGATTTTTCGCCATACGCAATATGACGGGCTGCAAGTGACAGGCGTATGGCCACATTCTTTTTATCCAGCGGATGAAGGTCATTCCACTCACCCAGGTCGATTGCCACCGCCATTGCGGTCCCAGGCACATCCAGAGACTTCAGCTGCGCTTCCCTGATATATGCCCAGTTGCTGTCCGGCGTTGGGTGATCCAATTCTCTGTAGTTGGGGAGCTGCACAAAGAGAAATGGAAATTCGCCCTGCCCCCATTTGCGTCTCCAGCTCCTTATCAGGGTGGTAAAAAGCTCATAATAATTAGACGGATTATGGGTGTTGGATTCACCCTGATACCAAATAACGCCCTTTATCCTGTAGTTGAGCATGGGAGCAATCATACCGTTATAATAGCCCGTGGGGTTGTTTTGTATAAATACCTGCTCGGGCATCGGTCCTGATGCCGCTCCAATTTTATACTGCCACATTCCCTTCAAATCAATGCCTTGGGTCCCGGCAACAAGCTTGTAGGGCTTGTCTTTGATAAATCCGCCCTTACCCCCTAAATTTAACACCCGTACAGTTATTGTGTTTTTCCCGGGCTTTAGCAGATTGTCCGGTATTTCGTATATACGGGGTGGGTATTGATATGATGTTGAGCCCACCAACTTTCCGTTTATATATACCCAGTCTGCGTCCACAATTCTGCCCATATAGATTTTTGCCGGCTTTCCTGTCATGGATTCGGGGACATCTATTTCCCTCCTGAACCATAACACACCGTTTATCATCCCGGCTCCTTCGTCAGCCCAGCTGGAGGGAATCGGGATTAAATCCCAATCGGTCGCCTCAAAGGCGGTATCATACCAGGGGATATCTCCGGATATGCCAGGGTCTGACTTATCCACCCCATCGAACCAGTCCGCCATGGCTTTTTCATTCTGTTTTATCACGCCCTCTATATATTTTTTATCTTTACACTTGTCCGCCGCCTGTGCAATTTCAGGGAATATATGCAGGGTCCCCCGGCTGAGCCACGCTTCGGCAGGGGTTCCCCCTATTGCCGTAGCTATAAGACCAATGGGTATTTTATATCTTTCATAAAGCTGGACGGCGAAAAAGTATCCAACTGCCGTAAATTCCAGAATACTGTCCCTGCTTGCTGCTTTCCATTCACCGGATTGGTAATCATCCTGCTCGAAGTTGAAATCGTACCGCATGGGCACGGTAAACAGGCGAATAAAGGGGTTTTCACAGTTTTCTATATCCTCCGGGTATTTCTCCTTTACCCTGTCCATAGTCAGCTGCATATTGGACTGTCCCGCACACACCCAGACATCACCGATCAGAATATTCTTTATTTTTATTTTCCTGTCTGCCACAATTTCCATCTCATAAGGGCCCCCCGCCTTCATGGCGGGAAGAGTACCTGTCCATTTACCGGCCGCATCTGCCCGGCATTCATATGTGCCATCCAAAAATTTAATCTTAACAGTAGCTCCGGGAGTAGCCCAACCCCAAATTCTCAGCTGAATATCTCTTTGCAAGACCATGTCATCGCCGACCAGTTTCGGCAACCTTAGGGTATCGGGGATAATTTTTGAACCGCTCATATGCTCATACTCCTTATCATAAGCAATTTTTAGAGACTACACCAAATCCGGAGAAGGAAAATCAAAGACGCCAAATCCTCTATTCTCCGTATCAAGCTCTTCTCCGCCACTGTTTCTTCTCTGCTCATAGTCATCAAGGGCACGCCTGAACTGGGTTTCGTATAACTCGGAGTATATACCTCCTCTTGAAACCAGCTCATTATGAGTACCTTTCTCAACTACATGACCATCACTTATTACCAGTATTTCATCCACCGCCATAATTGTGGAAAGCCTGTGGGCTATAACAATACTGGTGCGCTGTTTAATCAGGGGCTCAATGGCTTCCTGAATTAAGTTTTCCGATATGGAATCCAAGGATGAGGTGGCTTCATCGAATATTAGTATCGCGGGATCTTTCAAAATCACCCGGGCAATCGAAAGGCGCTGCTTTTCACCGCCGGACAGCTTCAGGCCCCGGTTTCCCACAATAGTATCGTAGCCCTCCGGCTGCGCCATTATAAACTCATGGATATTGGCCTTTATACAGGCCTTTTTTATCTCATCCTCAGTAGCGTCAAATTTGGCGTATAAAAGATTATCCCTAATCGTCCCGTTAAACAGGTATGTATCCTGGGTCACCATACCCACGTTTTTTCGCAGGAAGCTCAGGTCAAGCTTCCTGATATCCATGCCATCGAGAAGAATCTGGCCATCTACCACATCATAGATTCTTGGAATAAGGTTTATGATTGTGCTCTTTCCGGCTCCGGAAGGGCCCACGATGGCAATTGATTTACCTTCCTTAAGCTCAAAGCTAATTCCTTTAAGGACAGGCTTTTCCTTTATGTAATGGAAATGTACGTTATCAAACTTCAGCGTGCCCTTTACAGAGGACGGCGTTATCGCGTCCGGCGAGTTTTTTATCTCAACGGGCATGTCAAAATACTCAAATATTCGAGTGAACAAGGCCATTGAGCGGGTGACCTCCACCTGGATGTTCAACAGCATGTTGACCGGCATATACATTCTGGACAGCAGCGCAACCATAACGGAGATATCGCCCACGGTCAAATCTCTGTCGTATTTTATCATCAGCAGTCCACCCACAAAATATATGAGCATAGGCCCTATGGTAGTGAGCGTATTTATCACTACTCCAAACCAGCGTCCCACAAGGCTTTCTTTGATGTTGAGTTTTACCATGCGCTGGTTTGCTTTTTCATACTTTTCGTATTCATATTTTTCATTGGTAAACAGCTTGACGAGCAACTGACCGCTTACACTGAGTGTTTCATTTAAAATCCCGTTTATCTCATCATTGCATTCCTGAGACTGCCGGGTCAGCTTCCATCTGGTTTTTCCAACCCGTCTTGTGGGTATGGTAAAGAGCGGGACAATTACAATCGCAACCGTAGCAAGCAGCCAGTTCATTCTGTACATGGCTATTAGCGCCACAACAAGCGTTATTACATTGCTTATTATGCTGGTAAGAGTATTTGTCACCACCCTTTGCACGCCCGATATGTCACTGGTCATCCTGGTTATAATGTCCCCTTGCTTGTTCGACGTAAAAAACCTATGGGACATGGATTGCAGATGGGCAAACATCTTGTTTCTCATATCAAATGAAATATGCTGTGCAATCCATGTGTTCAAATAGTTCTGTAATACTCCAATCAGGTTTGATAGAATCGTAACGCCCAGAGATGCCAGTATCAGGATTACTAAAACATTGAGATTTCTGCCATACAGTCCGTCATCGATTATCCTGCCTGTCAAAATTGACGGCAGAATTCCGAAAATTGATGAGACAATTATAGCCAGTAACACGAAAACCATCTGCTTCCAATACGGAAGCAAATAGCTTCCTATGCGCTTTAAAAGATCTACCGTAATTTTGGGTCTGTTCGCCTTTTCTTCCTCAGACAGAAAACCTCTTCCCCCTCGTCGAAAACCTCTTGCCCCGTGCATATCCATAGACTCCACCCTCTTAATCTTCTTTTTTATAAATTATATAGGCTATTTATAGCAATATCAATAAACATTGGCTCATTTGCTATATAATTTTCATTGGGACCTCATAATGCAGGATAAAATACAAAAGAGGCAGGTTTTTCCGCCGTAGCAGAAGAACCTGTCTCTTTTAAGATAATATAAAAAAGCCGAGCCTTTTCCATTGGCTTAGTTTTTTGAATAAGAAATCATGGAGATTTATGATATCCGCTTAACCTCACCGGTTTTCCCGGTGCTCTCCTGCGTCTCCACAAGGGCCTTTTTCTTCCACCTGCCCGTCTTGTAATATACCACCGATGCCGCACAGGCAAGCCCAAAGCAAATAACCATCGAGAGAAAAATACCGTCCGGATTACCTCCCGGATACCGGGGGCTTTTGCTCAGGTTTACCATTAAATATGCCATAGGTACACGCAGCCCCACAGTGGCGACTATTGTTATCCACATCATGGGCAAGGTATCTCCCGCTCCGCGCATCACACCGCCCACGGACTGGGTAACAGCCATAATTATATAACACCATACCATAATCCGCTGTATACGGACACCCAGCTGTATTATAATCGGCGCATCGGGATGGGATACGTCTATAAACATCTTTATCAAATCCCCACCGAATATGTAAATCAAGATCAACAAAATAGTTGACACCGTCAGGGAAACGGCCAGTGTAATCTTCACACCCTGCTTCACCCTGTCCAAGCGTCCTGCACCTATATTCTGCCCGGCGAAGGTTGAACCGGACATGCTGAAGGTCTGGTTCGGAAGCATGGCAAAAGCATCCACCCGCGTAACCGCCGTATTGCAGGCAACAAAAATTGTATAGCTTGCAACACCCGCCGCGTCAAATACCACGATACCGTTTATAAGGGACTGGACAAACACATAGGACATGGACAAAATCCCCTGCATAACTCCAGAGGGCAGGCCTATGCGCAGCAAATAGCCCACCATTTCCCTTCTCGGCTTTATTGTGTCACGGTTGACTTCTACCACATCACGCATTTTTATCAGGCGGATAAGGCACACTGCCGCGGAGAGAAACTGCGATATAACTGTTGCCCAGGCCGCTCCCGCCACTTCCATACCCAAGGGACCTACGAACAGAAGATCCAGTACGATATTAAGCACTGTGGTGCCCAGCAATACCAGCAGCGGAAACATGGAATCTCCAAGCCCACGCAGAATACCGGACAAAACGTTGTAAAAACCCAGCCCCACCGCTCCCGCAAAAATTATACGCAAATAGCTGTTGGCATAGCCAAATATGAGGGGATCGACCTTTGTAGCTCGAAGAATGGGCGCGGCAAGAGGTATACCAAAAACGGTTATAAAAAGCGTTGCGGCAAGGGTCAGCACCATTGCGGTGCCTACCGCATGGGAAAGCCTTGCCTTGTCCTTTGCACCGAAATACTGGGATACCATGACCGTAACACCGGTTCCCACCGTCATAAAGAAAACAAAAAACAGGTTTTGAATCGGCGCACTGGCACCCACGGAGGCCAGGGCTTCTGAACCCAGCATCTTTCCTACTATGATTGAGTCCGCGGTATTATACATAAGCTGTGCCACATTGCCAATAAGCAATGGCACGGCAAATTTCATCATCGCTTTAAAAGGGCTGCCGACAGTCATATCCTGCGCACCGAACAGGGACTTAAGTTTCGTAGTAATCATGCCTTTCATAATATGCTCAAACTGTCCACTAGTATAGGTGATTGATATATACCTGTCAATACGAGGCGGGCTACGGTAAGCTTTGTTGTTGTGATATGTTTATCCGTTTCATAATTAATTTTCTCTGACTGCTCTTGTAAATATTATTTAAAATATATATAATTAGAGCAAGGTATTTGCACAGATATTCTAATAATCTGGAAATAACAGCATTGGAGGTTAATAATATGGATGGACGTTTAAAAGGAAAAGTAGCCCTTATAACAGGTGGCGGTACCGGACTTGGCGCTGATTTTGCAAAACGATTTGTAGCCGAGGGCGCAAAGGTTGTTATAACCGGGCGACGCAGGGAGCCTCTGGAAAAAGTAGCGGCTGACCTGCCTAAGGATTCTGTACTGATATTCCAGGGTGACGTATCGGATGTTAAGCAGGCCCAGGCAATGGTCGATGCCACAATTAACTTTGGCGGCAAAATCGATGTCCTGGTAAACAATGCAGGTATTGATCCGGCAGGTACTGTGGTCGACATTCCTGTGGAGCAGTGGCAGAAAATAATAGACATCAACCTGACTGGTCCGTTTCTTTTAATGAAAGCAGCCATTCCCCACATGATAAAAAACGGAGGCGGCTCGATAATTAATATAGCTTCTCTTGCCGCAGTACGCTGTATTCCTGCCATGCCGGCCTATTCGGCCTCAAAGTCAGGACTTATCGGCCTGTCTCAGGCAACGGCTCTTGACTATGGACGTGATAAGATACGCGTTAATGTTGTATGTCCCGGTCCTATCCAGACAGAGATGCTGGAGCATTCCATGGCAGGGCTGGCCGAAACTCTGAATACGGATATCAACGGCGCACTCAATACACTCACAAGGTTTATCCCCCTGCAAAGACCTGCGACACCCGATGAGGTTTCCGGAATCGTTATCTTCCTTGCCAGTGACGAATCCACCTTTATAACCGGAACCGTCACAATGGTGGATGGCGGAGCCTGTATTGTGGACCCGTGCGGATCCGCGGTCTCCAGTGCCGGAATGAACTGGGGCGGCTGAGCCGTTAAGTTTTAACACACGCTTAGAAAGCGGTTATTCAAAATAAAAGTGAATAACCGCTTTCTTGTTTGTGAAAAACTGTGTAAAGAAAAACGTTAACCACTTGACTGTCAGGATAAATGGAGTATAATTAACAAAAACAAGCAAAGAAAACAATCAGGAGGTAGCACATGGAAAATTTAAAGGGCAAAACCGCATTTATCACAGGCGGAGCCAGTGGTCTGGGGCTGGGCATCGCCAAAGCCTGCGCTAAGGAAGGCATGAATATAGTCATCGTTGATATGCGCCAAAATGCTATCGATGAAGCACTCAAAATCTTTGAGGAAAACGGTTGGCCGGCACATGGCATCCAGCTTGATGTGACCGACCGGGAGGCTTATGTAAAGGCTGCCGATGAAGCGGAGGCCAAGTTTGGAAAAATTCATCTGCTTGTAAACAATGCCGGTATCGGCATTCCCGAGGGAAAGGTCTGGGAAGACAGTTACGATGATGTGGATCTGGCCATTGATGTCAACTACAAAGGCGTCCTCAACGGCATCATGACAATTGTTCCCCGTATCCTCAGGCACGGTGAAGGCGGACATGTAGTCAGCACAGCGTCCAAAGCCGGCGTGGTTCCGGTACCGGGCTTCACACTTTACAACTCGCTGAAAAATGCCGTTATTTCCGTAATGGAAACGCTGGCTTGCGACCTGCAGGGTACCAATATCGGCTCCAGCGTGTTCTGCCCCGGTCCGTTCCAGACTAATCTGGGCATGTCCTCCAGCGAAGTCCGGGCAAAGCATCTGGGCGTTGATATGCCTGCTCCTCCCCAGCCCCCAAAACCGAAGGAGGGAGAGGCTCCTCCCCCACCGCCTCCCATGCCCGACATTGATTTCAGCAAGATTATCAGGAGCGCCGACGAGGCGGGAGAGCGGGTACTGCGCGGTATAAAACGCAATGACCTTTACATTCTTACCCATTCCGAGTTTAAAAATGGTTTTAAAGCACGCGCAGAAGCGATGCTTCGCGCTTTTCCCGACGAACCTGTCAATGAGGATTTTTCCAAAGTATTCGGAATGCTTGCCTACAACCCCATTTTTGAAAAGCAAACCCAGGTCCCCGGTTTTAAAAAGTAACCCCCCTTTAAAAAGCCCGCAGACGCGGGCTTTTTTGTTCAAGGACTTTATTTACAATATTCGCTCGTATTTCCTGCAGTGGACTCCGCCGTCCTTTGCGCCGTTTCTGGTTTCCCCAACACGCGCTAACTCGAGGGCTGCCAATGCCTTCATAAAAACTCTAAACAGCAACAGAATACTGTTGTCAAAAAACTGTAGCGGCGTTGGCATCAAAAATGTGAGGTGAAAAAATGTATTTTCCGGGTAAAAAAATGAAAGCATTGACCTTCAGCTATGATGACGGTGTGGAACAGGATCGTAGGCTGGTGGAGCTATTTAATAAAAACAATCTCAAGTGTACCTTCAATCTGAATTCGGGATTGCAGAGCGGTGCTAGTCACTGGGAATACAACGGTACGGCTATACGGCGTATGAATGTACAAGGGCTCAAAGAGCTGTATAGAGGTCATGAAATTGCCATACACGGCCTCACACACCCCCGTCTTGAGCAGCAAAGCACGGAAACGATATTAAACGAGATAGTTCAGGATAAAATAAATCTGGAAAGGATTTTTGATTGTCATATTCGGGGCATGGCTTACCCCAACGGCACATATGACGACAGGGTCATCAAAATACTTAAAGACCTGAACATAAAATATGCCAGAACAGTTGAGTGTACGGAAGACTTTTACATAGGGCAAAACCTGCTGGAGTTGAAGCCAACCTGCCACCATAACAGCCCAAAGCTTATGAAGCTTGCTGAGGAATTTGTCAATATGAAGCCAACCAAACCGACGATATTTTATATCTGGGGACACAGCTATGAATTTGATGTAGACAATAACTGGGACATGATGGAGAGGTTCTGCGCCTTTGTGAGCAACAGAGACGACATATATTACGGGACAAATTATCAGGTTCTAAGTGTATTTTAGTTGCCTTTCTATCCTTTTCGTGCCGAAAGCGAATAATGGCGACATTGAGCGGGCTGAATCATGAGTATTATCCCACGAAAAAAGCCGGGAAGGCGGTCTGAAATCGGGCCGCCTTTCCGGGCTTTTCCGGGAATTATTAATCAAGCTGTAAAGCTGTAAACCCAGCCGTAACACCGTTTCGGCGCAGTTCCTCTTCATCGGAGGTGGAGCCTGCAATTACCGTGAAAACGGTGCCGGGCACAACTTTCCACTGCTTTCCATCTGTGTATTTATCCTTATGTTCAACCGGTTTTGCTCCATCGTCGTCATAATATTGCAGGTCACGCAGGGTAAGGGTCAATGAAATGGTCTCAGTCTCACCCGGAGCCAGCAGGCGGGTTTTGGCAAACGAGCGCAATTCCTTCAGCGGGCGCCCCTCCTGTTTATATGTGCTCGCACTGAGATAGAGCTGGACTACCTCCTTGCCGGACATCGATCCGGTATTTGTCACATCTACGGTTGCCGTCAGCGTTTGATCTTTATCCGATATATTGAAAACATCCTTATCCAATCTCAAATTGCTGAATTTAAACGTTGTGTAGCTCAAACCGTGTCCAAAAGGAAATGCCACCTGGGAGCTTTTTCCGAAGGTGTCAAAATAACGGTATCCCACATATACACCCTCATCATAGTAAACGGGATCCGTTCCAAAGGTTTGCCCTTCGTGCCCCTCGGCAACTACGGCTACGGAGGGGCTGTCATTATAAGCGCATGGAAAGCTCTGAGTCAGCTTGCCGGATGGGTTAACAGCTCCGGAGAGAATATCGGCAATGGCATTGGCTCCTTCCGTCCCCGGATTATATACGGTCAAAATGGCGTTCGCCTTTTCACGAAACAGCGTTGTATCCACTGCGGAGCCGCAATTGAGCAGAACAATAACCTTCTTGCCGGCAGCTCTGAAAACGTCGGCATACGGCAAAAACACCGAGGACTCCCGCAGGCATAAATTAAACTCATCGGCAACCACATCCTGACCCTCGCCGGAAATACGTGTCATAACAAATACAAACGCTTCCGCTCCCAGCTCAAGGGCCTTTTTCGCGGCGGCGATTGCCCGCTCCGGATCGCAGGGGATTTGCGCGCCTTCATCCTGTCCAAGGCTCTCCCCGTGGGGGAGATCAGAGGTCCCGGCTATTTCTCCGTCCCGTTTCCAGTCCACAATGGTAAAGCCACCGTTTTTTAATCCCTCTCGCAGTGTGGGTGCCCATACAGTGCCTCCGTCACTGTTGAATTTGACCTGAGCGCTGCCCCGACCCTGGGTAACAATATCGCCCAGGGAAGCCGTGCATCCATACCACCCGGGATTCTCAAGCTCGTCCCACGCAATTTCACTCGTTACAAGGGATATTTTTGTACCTGGCGACAGGGGGAGCGCTCCGCCTTCATTCTTCAGCAGAACTATTCCCTCGGAGGCAAGACGACGGTTTACCTCTGCGGATTCAAGCTGTAATTTACTGCCTCCAAACTCTGTAGAGCGCCGGTTGATAATCTCCTGAGTAAGTCCTCCCTCACCGTAGGAGCCGTCTGCCTGCAGCTGTCCGTATGCTCCCCGGTAAGCATGGGATTTTAAAACCAGCTCCAGTATGTTTTTCACTGCTACATTCAAAAGCCGCTCACGACGCTCCCGTTCCCCTTCATCAATGGATGGATCTCGGAGCCATGCAAGCACCCGTGTTGCATCCCGCGTCGGCTCCCCTAAATCCATTTGGGCCTCCAGAGACAAAACCGGGTCATAGTCCGCTCCCCAGTCGGACATAACTGCGCCCCTCCATCCCCATAGAGTTCGGAGCGTATCGGTGAGCAGCCATTTATTTGCGTTGGCAAGGGTGCCGTTTACAGCGTTGTAAGCGCACATATAGGTCCATGGGTTTTCACGGCTGACTATCTCGAAGGCTCGGAGATATATTTCACGCAGTGCGCGCTCGGAAACCACAACATTCCCTTTTCCCCGGAAGTTTTCCTGATCGTTTCCTGCAAAATGCTTTGGGCAGGTACCTACTCCTCTCGACTGCACGCCGCGCACATAAGCCGCCCCCACAAGACCTGTGACATAGGGATCTTCAGAATAGTATTCAAAGTTTCGCCCTCCAAGGGGATTTCGCTGAATATTCAAGCCTGGCGCAAGGATTACGTCTACCGCATAGTGCTTTGCCTCAACGGCAACCCGGGCTCCAACCTCCTCAATCAGCGGCAAATTCCATGTAGACGCCATACCTGTCGGAGACATCCAAACCGTCGCATTTTTCCGCATGCGGACTCCCGCCGGTCCGTCAGCCAGCACCAGGCTTGGGATACCGAGACGGGGGATGCCATATGTACCGCCTGCCGGGCCATTGTTGATAAGCACAGTTGGGTCTCCGCCTATACCTCCCGTGAGTGCGACCTTCTCTTCAATGGTCATCTCATCAATAACCGTCTCTACATCATCAGGCGTAAGCTTGTGAAGCGACTTGTCCGGCACATAGTAAAAAGTGCCAACGGGGCTTATAAATTCCTCCCCCTCTATTACCGCGTACGACGCAGCTTTTATAACCAGCGCGTTTTTATCATCCGCTCCTTCTGTAGAAATCGGTTGAGTGTATATTGATTTCAAAATGGGCTCAGAGACTGCCGCAAGTACCTCCGAATCAATTGTATAGGTTCCCGGAGTATATGGTACTATGGCAGTTGAAACCAGAATTTTTGTGTCCTCCGCCGCCGTCAGCCTGATTTCATCCGGAAAATCCGCCGGAAGATACGCTCCTGACGACATGTCTGAGACTGGGCAGTCGGGAACAGCGTCAAATTTTCCAATCGCGCTGGTATCATCACCCAGCGTGACAAGAGCCTGCATCCTGTAATAGGGCGGTAAAGATCCTTCATAGGTCGCCGAAGCTCCAAATGGCGTGTTGGCGGCCCGGGCGGTTTCCCACCGGTCCACAGGCAGGGAGGGATCTGTTGTCAGGCGCACCTCCAGCTTTCCGGAACTGATGTTTTCCGCAGTTATCCACGGATGGGTGATAATCAGATTGTTTCCCCAGCGAAGAATAGTGGGGGCAGTTTGCGCACTCATAGCGGTCTCCTCCTTAGATTATTATACATTTTTTCATATCAATGCCTGTTTGTGGCCTGTGTCTGCAAATCCATTCAGGCAGTCAACCAATGTATCTGAAACTGACAAATTGCATTTGCTCAGCATACATTATATTACAGCATTTTATTGTCAATTTAAAGGTTATAATCCTATCAAATCAAGTATTATATTTTTTGACTGTATAGAATAACTTGACCGGGAATTTTTTCTGTTCAGATGAAAAAATCCGCAAGTGAAGCCTTCCGGCTTCCTTGCGGATTTTAGTACTTGTATTTAGAACATTATTTTGCTCATATTGTCAATTTCCTTGGAGAGCGCTTCATAAACACCGGGATAATTGCTCATGGGCAGCCCCTGGGATGCGCTGGGTATAAAGTAGAGCTTTCCACATTCTTCACAGGCACGCTTTACTTCTCTGGCCACGTCTTCCTGGGTCCAGCCTTCGAAATCTACATCTGCGCTGTTTATGCCGCCCATAAAGGATATCTGTCCTCCGTATTTTTTGATGAGCTCAGGAATATTGTTGCCCTTCATAACGCCCTGCCAGATATCGATACCCATTTCAATCATATAGGGAACCAGCGTAGCGGCATATGAGTCTGAATGGTGCATTATTATTTCTACCCCATTCTCCTTATAATACCCGTATAGCTTTTTGTATGAGGGTAAGAAGAACTCCTCGAACATCTCAGGGGATATGAATGTAGATATCTGGGTGCCCCAGTCGTCATGATGGAAAAATGCATCCGGCTTGAGGTATTTACATACCTGCTCGGCGTATCTGAGCTCGAAATCCGTTATATATTCAATGAGTTCCTTCATAGCCTCCGGCTCTTCATAGAAGGCGACAAGGCAATTTGAGATCTCCATCAGGTAATGGCACTGCTCAAATATACCTGGAGCATAAAATAGCGTGGCAAAATACTCATTGCGATCTATCTTCTCCATGGCGGCGATACTGCTTTCCCATTCGGAAGCGGGAAAATCGACACGCGGTGCTTTTACATAGTCCCTCCACCTGGAGATATCCTTGACCACAATATGCTCTGGATCGTGAACGGGAAAAGCGCCAGGCGTTCCCTTAGGCCAGGATCTTGTAACTCCCCAAGCGTCAACCACAGGTTCCTGGCCGTAAGCGGGCATAGGACTCTGTCTGGTTACCGGCGTATCATACATAATAGCAAATGCCTCGTATTGGTTGACGAATCGATCGGGATTTCCGCCTCTGATCGTTTCCAAGAGATTTTGTCTTTTTGTCAGCATGAATTTCTTCCTTTCATATATGGTTGTTTTCCTTGATGCAAGAAAATACTTCTTCAATTAACCGCGTTAGGCATTAATGAGTTTATACAACATAATATCAAAAACATCACTAAAATAAAACTGTTTTTCATTTTTATACGAAAAAATGTTGAAAATAATCCGTACATCCGGCTCAATTATACTATTTCCAAATACAGAAGTCCATACACACAAAGGTGCTTTTTTACGGATTTTTGTTGATTTGCCGGTTAGGGCAGTCAAGTTCCCCGATTTCCCTCAGATTTGTCCATTTTTTGTTATATTTCGGTGTTGCCGCCTATTATCGTTTTGTGCTGGCTAAGACAAAATATCCTTTTCTTTTATAAATCATATCGTAGTTGTCAAATATTTCCTGAAGCTTTTTTATAGTACTTAAAGCTCCGTGCTTTTTTTGTATAACGATATACAACTTCCCGTCGGGCAATAAATGTTCGTGAGACTTTTCGTACATTTCGAATAAGACGGCTTTCCCTGCGTGAATTGGAGGGTTTATTGTTATCTGGTTAAAGGATTTTTTAATATTTTGAAAACTGTCAGAATGTACTATCTTCGCTTTTACACCATTATCAATGCAATTTCGTTCGGCATATTCAAGGGCACGTTTATTGACATCAGACATAGTCAACTCAATCCGGTTTATTTTCCCCAGTACTATGCCTATTGGCCCATATCCGCATCCTAAGTCCAGAAGGCTGCCGGACAGCTTTGGCATACTGTGGATGAGAAGGTTTGAGGCAGGATCCACGTGACCATGTGAAAATAACCCTGAATTACTTGTAAATTTAAACTCTATATTATTGAAAAAATAATAGAAGACCTTTTCATCTTCTTTCAGATTGTCGTCATCAATAAAATAATGGCTCATTTATACTCCCATTGGATAAAATACTTATCCTTTCAGATTGGCAAGCATGGGATGTCCTGCTTACCGGTTCATTATAAGCACTGTGTAAAATATTGTCAACACAGCACATTAAGATTATTTGTTCATCACATCTGATCTGTAATAAATTTTAAACGATTTACCATCCACAGCAAAATACCATGTGTTATCTTCCATGTCGTACACATATGAAAGAATGATTTCCATCCCGGGCAACACATATTCTTCTCCGGTATTCACATCATTCCCTTGGAGACATATACCTTTTACTTTTTCAATTATACAGCATTTGCCAGGCAAGGCATTGAGTGATATCGCAGACTTGCAGCTGTGACATCGCATTCCCATCTGCAGACATCATCCTTCACTGAAGGCGCACCTTATTAAAAAAGATTCGAACTTCGAGACGCTTTTGACGTCTACACGATTTTCAAAAAGGCGATGCACTTGATAGTTGTTTTTAATTGTTTTTTATCACTTCATTTTTTATAAAACATAATCAATACTCTTTTACCTGTGTTTTTTAATATAGATTGGTAATATTCATAGATTATTTATCATTTTGCCGTCAAGTTGGAGCTATAATCTGTATTCCTAATAGAATTCATATTCGGTTGTTTCTGGAGGTTCACTTATTAGATAGCTAATCGGTGGTATATGTGTATGTAATCCTCCCTATTTCCCTTTCCCCGCTAGGGTCAGACACAACCACCGTAACCTTATACCTAATAACTCCCGTGGCATACAAGAGGTAATAAAAAAGAAAAATGCCTAAGATTGTCGCAATAACTATACTTGCAACACTTCTTTGTTTTTTGCCACATAGCTGCAATGAGGGCAAGGGGCGGTCAAGCTCTTAATTGGATGATGACACCTACCACATAAGTCCATATCATCCCCTCCTTTACCTAAATATATCATTATCGGTCAACACTTACAAGGAGTGAGCTAATGATACTTAAAAGAGACGGCATAGATTATTCAATTCATCAAGTTCTACTAAAAATATATCACAACCTTTAAAACAAATCATTTCCGTTATTATGCATTTTTTCAGACTGAAAAAAAGGTTTTCGGAAAAATCCCGAAAACCCTTTGTTTTGGCGGAGATGGAGAGATTCGAACTCTCGAGACGCTTTTGACGTCTACACGATTTCCAATCGTGCGCCCTCGACCAGACTAGGCGACATCTCCAAATAATAAGCTTTTTTGTCTTTCCATAAGCTTTGTAATTATAATTTATATTCATTTCAAAGTCAATACCCTATATATGGGCGATTGTGGGCTGGATGGTCTCTGGCATATAATTCGGCACAGCATATATAAAGCATAATGCCAGCATTTTATTACGCAATAATTAGCCGTGCTCTCGTCTTCCGGCAACGGCTTCCTATTTCCCGGCAACTACTACACGCACCTCGTCCGCGGGGGTTATTGAGTTTCTCGTAACATGGCAGTCTATAGCCAACAGCCGTACGCCGTTTTCAGAGGCTTCCTGCAGGGCATGGCCGAATTCGGCATGGGTTTCCATGTTAGGGACCACACAGAGCACACCCTTCATCTGGACTATAAACATAAAATACGCCTCATAACCAACCTTTACCAGCTCAATAAGCTCCCGAAGGTGCCTGACTCCCCGCTGGGTAGGTGCATCCGGAAACAGGGCAATGCCGTCCCGCTCAAGGGTGACACCCTTTACCTCTATAACAGACCTGCGCCCGTCCGCCTCAATATAAAAATCAAAGCGGGAACCGCCTATTCTATATTCAGGCTGAATGCGCTCTATATTCATAAATAATCCGCTATACGCCACCCACTGCTCAAATACCCTGTTTGGGGCCTGAGAATCAATATTTACAAGCCTTTCTCCCTTATACACGGAGATTAAGTCATATTTTGTTTTGCGGGTGGGAATATCCTTCTCCTGTACAAATATTCTGGCGCCCTTTGTAAGCAGCTCCTTGCAGCGGCCTGTGTTTTTCACATGACATAGCTCTGATTTCCCATCAATTTCTATATTTGCTATAAACCTGTTAGGGCGGTCAAGAAAATACGCCCACCTTATGTTTTCATATATCATTTTTAATGCTCCAAAGCTAAATCTATGCTATTATAATAACATAGATTTAAAAGAAGGATAAGCGAGGTCAATAAATTGCTACATAAAAACCCGCAAGGCCAGCCCTGCGCACTAATTAGCAATATACAAAAATACACTATTCATGACGGGCCGGGAATTAGGACGGCGCTGTTTTTTACCGGCTGCACAATGCGCTGCCTGTGGTGCAGCAATCCCGAGACAATTGCACACAGACCACAGCTTGGCATTTATCCCGACAAATGCCTTTCCCTGGAAAAGTGCGATCTCTGCCTCAGGGAATGCCCGGAGGGCAAGGAGGGTCCAATCAGGTTTGAAAATGGCGTTATAAAACGAATACATATGTCCGATTTCTGTGAAAGCTGCTTGCACTGCGCGCAGGCATGCCCGTCGGGAGCTATAAAAATATGGGGACAGCTCATGACTCTGGATGAAATGCTCAAAATCATTCGCGAAGACATGAGCTACTATAGAAGGACAGGCGGTGGCGTCACATTAAATGGCGGCGAGGTTTTGCTCCAATGGGAAATAGCCGAAATGCTGCTGAAAGCCTGCAAAAGAAATTCAATCAACACCTGTGTTGAGACCGCGCTCAACTGCCCAACGGAGCATATGGAGGCAGTCTATCGCCATACCGACCTTGTCATTACCGATATAAAGCATATGGACACAATTAAGCACAGGGAATACACCGGGGCCGGAAACGAGCTGATTCTAAAAAACATAATAAAAACAATTGAACTGGGAAAAAAGACGGTTATTCGCACTCCCATTGTCCCCGGTTATAACGATAACGAGGAAAATATTCTCGCAATCGGTCACTTTATCAGGGACGAGCTGAAAAACAGGATTGTTCAGTATCAGCTGCTGCCCTATCGGAAATTAGGCACCGAAAAATATGCCTCCCTGGGCATTCCATACCCCATGGGCGACTATGTTCCCCCGGAGCGAAACGTATGGGAAAAAAGACTGCTTGAACTGTCGGATATGCTCCGCAGCCGGTTCGGCATCCCGGCAGTTGCCGGTTCCTCCGGAAAGCTGGTGCTTTAAAACAGAGGTTTAAAAATTGCAGGAACACAGAAGTGTCCTGCAATTTTTTAGCTCATTTCAAAAGACCTCGAGTCTCAACAACCGGCTCAACAAACAAAATCCCTTTCCCGGGTTCATCCAGGTTAAGCTCCTGAGTCAGTGCGTCCACCACTTTATTGACCAAATCATTCGGCATCAGGATAATAACAAGCTCCTTTTCAGGTTCGATTTCAATGCCAAACAGATTTGTGGCTGTCTCTGCACCGGTACCGCGTCCATGTAGTATAGTACCGCCACGCACACCGGCTTTGAGCGCAATATCCATTACATCACCTGACATGCC
This sequence comes from Clostridiales bacterium, assembly GCA_012520295.1. Taxonomy (GTDB): domain Bacteria; phylum Bacillota; class Clostridia; order Oscillospirales; family Oscillospiraceae; genus JAAYOP01. The sequence goes on from JAAYOP010000035.1 coordinate 27,558, forward strand.
GCGATCAACAATAACAGTCAGTTTTTTGAACATACTCTCTTCCTCCAGACGTTGGGCCATATTAATACCAATTTGCTTTTCCGGGAGTCCTGCCGCGCCAAGAACCTGGGTTGTGTAGGCAATACCGTGTCCGGGCTTTTTCAGCTGAAGCATCTCGTCAAAGTAATCCAGTATCTCTTGTGCTTTTTCCTTTTTCATCAAGAGCTTGACAACATTTTTCTTTTGACTTTTTATCCCCAGCACGTTCAGTACCGCACTGCTTACCGTTCCTTTTCCTAAGATCATCATGCCACCCTGGAGCCCCTGCTCTTTAATGAGGCGGGCACACTTGTGGCTTTGATTTTCACTGAGGATTAGCGTAAGCAGCTGAATATTTCCGATACTCTGATCACCACTTTGATTGTCCATAATTGCCTCCAATTATTTTTTGGATATTTTAGCTTTTGCTTTTGCAGATTTATACATTTTATACTTATAAAGTGCGCCCAGCATCTCAATTGCGATAATCGGCATCATTGCGACTATGGCTATCATGCCAAAGCCATCAGCCACCAAATCAGCCCAGGGAACCTGAGCTGCCGCACCCTGAACAAAGGCTAAAGAAAAGGTCGCCGTCATGGGTCCTGAAGCGACACCGCCTGCGTCATATGCTATGCCTACAAACAATTCGGGCACAAAATAGGCCAATATAGCGGCGATGCCGAAACCGGGCAACAAATACATCCATAGCTGAAGACCCGGCAGAAGAATACGCACGACAGACATAAGAATTGATAAACCTACCGCCACAGAGAGGAAAAGCAGAACCAGCTTCCGATTGACAGTTCCACCCGTAACATCCTCGACTTGGTTGGTCAACACATGAACAGCCGGCTCGGCCAACACAGTTGTCAGTCCGAGCAAAAGTGCCACCAACAGGAGCGGAAGCCGCGAGCTCATTGAAGCAAGCTGTATTCCTATCTGCGTGCCGACCTCCATAAAGCCTCCGTTTACGCCCAGCATAAATATTACCAGCCCTATATATGTTAAAAACAGGCCTCGCGAAATATCTATTACCCGGTTTTTTTTCTGCTTGAACGCAAAAACCTGAAAAAGTATATAGACTATTATAATCGGCAAAAGGGATAAAAGGGATTCCCATGCAATACGAGTCAGCTTTGAGCCATATTCAACAAGCAGATTGGAAGCAGCTATGGTCTGTTCGGGTAACGTGCCATTGAGCTTATCAATGTTAAAAATCAGACCTGTTACCAGAACCCCCAGAATCGCGCCTGTAGATGAAATGCCCACCAGTCCAAAGCTATCGGCTTCGCTTGACATCTTTTCTGATTTCATTGCTGAGATGCCTGCCGCTAAAGCCAGCATAAAAGGAACGGTTATCGCACCTGTAGTCGCCCCTGAAGCATCAAAGGCAATGGCGATAAAATCGAATGAGGAGAAAAGAGAGAGAATGAATATCAAACCATAAGCGATAGTAAATACATATTTAAGACGAATGCTCTTTAAAATACGCAGTAATCCCAGTGTCATCATGACCGCAATACCGATTGAAACAACGGTAACCATTAACAGTCTACCAAACTGACCCGTAGTCACGCTGTCTACCTGGCTGGCCAGAATATGAAGGTCCGGCTCGGCAAAGGAAATAAAAAAACCCAGAACCAATGTGATTGAAATAATCACGGCAAAGCTTTTCGAGTGTCCCAGTGTGTTTCCTATGCCATGACCGACAGGCTCCACCCCCTGGTCTATGCCAAACAGAAATACTGTCAATCCAATAATGACCAGTGCCGAGCCCAGCAGGAATGCAATCAGCATGGATGTACTCAATGGGCATATGGTGAAATGGAGTACCAACACAATTGCTGTGATTGGCAGAACTGAGGCCAGTACCTCTTTTAATTTGTCTTTTAACGCATCCAAGGGAACACCTCAATGTCTATTATATTTATATATCTTAAAGAAGTGTGATTAACGCCTCTTCCGCCAAGTCGGTATGCGAAAAGACACAGGTGTTATCAATCACACATTAGGCTTATATAACCACAATACCAGAAAACGGGTGTTTTGTGAAGCTTTTGTGAAGTTTTTGGGTGAAAAATTTTTATTTTTTTGTTGAGATATAGCCGCCGGTTAGCCGCCGGTTTTTCCTGAAAAACCTCCTGCTTTATGTTTCCTTTTTTCGCCTCCATGTGATATACTATGTTGTATTTTTGGGGCCTATGCCCCTTGAAAGAGTGGAAGGTAAGAATGAACATTGTAGATAAACTGTCGACGGAGTTTAAAATTAAAGCCGAGCATGTCAATAACATCATATCTCTGATAGATGAGGGAGCAACCATACCCTTTATCGCCAGATACCGAAAGGAAATGACCGGCTCCTGCGACGACCAGGTTTTGCGTGAGTTTTCCGAGAGACTTCAATATCTCAAAAACCTGGAAAAAAGAAAAGAAGAAATTGTCCAGAGCATTTCATCCCAGGATAAAATGACGGACGAAATATTGCTGGCTATTGAAAATGCCACTACTCTTTCAGAAGTGGAGGATATATATCGTCCCTTCCGGCCCAAGAGGCATACCCGGGCCACAATTGCCCAGGGAAAGGGTCTGCGCCCCCTTGCAGATATCCTCATAAGTCAGGAGCTTCGTTCCGGCAACATAAAGGAACTTGCCATGCCCTTTGTCAGCGATGAAAGGGGAGTCGCTTCCTGGGAGGAGGCCGTGGCCGGTGCCCAGGACATCATTGCAGAGGACATATCCGATGACGCGGAATGTCGGAAGCTTTTGCGGGCTCTCATATATCACAAGGGAACTGTTCTATCCCGCCGGAATGCCGGGGAGGACACGGTCTATAACCTTTATTATGACTACTCCGAGCCGATTTCAAAGATACCAAGTCACAGAATTCTTGCCATCAACAGAGGCGAAAAAGAGGATGTTTTAAGAGTAAAGCTGGAGATAGATACCGATGAGGCTCTGGAGGTGATATACAGAAAGTTTATAAGAGACGGCAGCATAACCACGCAGCTTGTTAAAGAGGCAGCCGAGGATTCGTGGAAAAGACTTATCTATCCCTCTGTGGAGCGGGAGGTTCGAAACGAACTCACCGAAAAAGCGACAGCCCAGGCAATTTCGATGTTTGCCATCAATCTAAAGAATTTACTTCTCCAGCCCCCCGTCAGGGACAAGGTCATTCTGGGACTCGATCCCGCCTACCGTACAGGCTGCAAGATTGCCATTATTGACAAAACCGGAAAGGTTCTTGATACCGCCGTCATATACCCTACTCCACCGCAAAATAAAACTGAGGAATCCAAAAGGGAATTAAAGCGCCTCATAAATAAACACAATGTAGATGTCATATCCATAGGAAACGGCACAGCGTCAAAGGAAGCTGAAATCTTCATAGCAGAGCTTATTTCTGAGCTGGACAGGCCTGTGAGCTATATGGTAGTCAGCGAGGCGGGCGCTTCGGTCTATTCAGCCTCAAAGTTGGCGGCAAGTGAATTTCCGGACTTTGACGTTTCTCTCCGCAGTGCGGTCTCCATCGCCAGAAGGCTGCAGGATCCCCTTGCCGAGCTGGTAAAAATCGACCCTAAATCCATTGGCATAGGCCAGTACCAGCACGACATGCCTCCCGCTCAACTGGATGCAGCTCTTGGCGGAGTGGTTGAAAGCTGCGTTAACAGCGTGGGTGTGGATCTGAATACCGCGTCCGTATCCCTCCTCACCCATATATCCGGCCTGAGCCGGTCCGTTGCTCAAAATATCGTTGCATTCAGAGAGGAAAACGGGGGCTTTAAGACACGCAAGGAACTGTTGAAAGTTCCCAAGCTCGGCCCCAAGACCTTTGAGCAGTGCGCGGGTTTTCTCCGCATACCCGGCGGAGAAAACATACTCGACAATACCTCCGTACATCCGGAATCATATGATGCCACGGAAAAACTGCTGAAGCTGACGGGTCTTTCTCTGGCCGATTTATCTGATGATGACGGTTGCATAAAAACCTTGCAGGATAAAATTACCAGTATGGGCGAGAGCTCTGTAGCAGAACTCTGCGGAATCGGTATCCCCACACTCAGAGACATTCTGCAGGAGCTCCAAAAGCCGGGCAGGGATATCAGAGACGAGCTGCCGCCTCCAATGCTCAGAACGGATATTATGAAAATGACCGACCTTATGCCCGGAATGGAGCTAAAGGGAACGGTGCGAAATGTGGTTGATTTCGGAGCATTTGTAGATATCGGCGTACATCAGGACGGGCTTGTGCATATATCTGAACTCTCCGAACGATATGTGAGACATCCCTCTGATATTGTAAAGGTGGGGGATGTGGTGACGGTCTATGTGCTTAAGGTTGAGGCTGAGAAAAAGCGCATCTCCCTGTCTATGAAAAAGCCCCGGACTCCTGAATCAAGTTAGAATAGACAGGGAAAGGTTTCAACATGCCTGTGAACTTGTTCTCAGACGTGGTAAACAGGTAAACGGAATAGGCACCTACGGTGAAAAAACCTTGCACGTGGTATTGAAAAACTATCTTGAGCCGGACAACTCCTTTCATGAGGTTCCTGTGGGACACTTTATAGCCGATATATTTCAAAATGGACGAATAACGGAGATACAGACACGGGATTTCAACAAGCTCAGAAAAAAACTGGAGTTTTTCTTGAAAGACCATATTGTCACAATTATCTACCCTGTTGCCGGCGTAAAATGGATTATTTGGATAGACCCAGACACCGGTGAGACGACAAAAAGGCGAAAATCAACCAAGAGGGGAACAGTATGGGAAATATTCCACGAACTCTATAAGATAAAGCCCCTTTTGCGGCACAATAATCTGCGTCTGAGTATCCTTATGCTGGAATTGGAAGAATACCGCTATCTAAACGGCTGGAGCCATGACAGAAAAAGGGGCTCATCCAGATATGACAGAAAGCCCCTTGATATTATCAGTAGGATAAACGTAAACTGCCTGGAGGATTACTCCCTGCTCATTCCGGAAGCGCTCGACAGGGAGTTTACGTCAGGAGACTTTAAAGCGGCTTCAGGGCTGAGTTTATCAAGCTCCCAAAGGGCTCTGAACGTGCTGTATTCGGTGGGCGCCGTTGAGCGAAAGGGTAAGCGCGGGCGCTCCATACTTTACGAGAGAACAATAGAAGAAAACCGGGTGATAAAAATATGATACGTTTTGAATGCGACTATTCTGAGGGAGCGCATCCAAAGATAATCAGAATACTATCGGAAACGAATTTCGAGCAGACTTCAGGCTACGGAACTGATGAATACTGCGAAAAGGCACGAAGGCTCATAAAGGAGATCTGCGGCGCACCGGGGGCCCATGTGCACTTCCTGGTGGGAGGCACCCAGGCAAACAGGACAGTTATCTCCTCCATATTGCGCCCCCATCAGGGTGTTTTGAGCGCCTGCACAGGGCATATAAACATCCATGAGACAGGCGCTATAGAGGCTGCGGGCCATAAGGTTCTCCCTCTTCCCAGCCCTGACGGCAAGATCACAGCCGAGCAGATAGAAAATGCTTATCAGGAACATTGGAGCGACGAAACCCACGAACACATGGTACAGCCGGGAATGGTCTATATTTCAAATCCGACGGAGAACGGAACAATCTATACCAAAAGTGAGTTGTCCTCCCTCAGTGAGGTCTGCAAGAAGTATGAACTGCCCCTTTATATGGATGGGGCTAGACTGGGATACGGCCTTGTGGCAGATAACAATGACCTAACCTTAGAGGACATTGCGCGGCTCTGCGATGTTTTTTATATCGGTGGTACCAAGGTAGGCGCTCTTTTCGGGGAAGCCGTTGTCATAGTAAACCCAGCGCTCCAAAAGGATTTCAGGTACTTCATAAAGCAAAATGGCGGCATGCTGGCAAAGGGTCGTATTTTAGGCCTTCAGTTTCTTGCCCTGATGGAGGATAACCTGTATCTGGATATTTCACGCCACGCCGTCAGGCTTGCTATGAAGCTGAAAGCAGCCCTGTCTGACAAGGGGTATGGGTTCTTATATGAATCCTGCACCAATCAGCAGTTTCCCATTATGCCGGATGCCCACCTGGATGCCTTATCCGGGAAATATGCATACAGCATATGGGAGAAAACTGATGATTTGCACACTGCTGTACGCTTTTGCACCAGCTGGGCCACCAGGGAAGAGGCTGTGGTTAAGCTTATATCGGATATAAAAGGGCTGTAGCGTATATTTGATGCCTGTTTGCAGCACAATGGATTTATGGCGTGTGACAGCAAATCCATCAGGCAGTCAATTAATGTATCTGAACACCAGTCAGCGGGGGTATTACAAAGCTTTTTAAATACCCCCGCTGAACTTACCTTTTTAGCTCACTATTTTATAATACACCCTTGCAGTCACAGCATATACGGCGGCGTAGATAACCGCAAACACTGCTATGGTACCGGCTGTGCACAGGGCGAAAAGTACTACATTAACCAGACCGAAAACCCTGAGTATCTTCGTCATTATACTGAACGCGAAAGCAATGTGTATGCAGGACACGGCCAGAGGCAGGAAAAAGACCGTAATGACCTGGCTGCCTATGGTGGACTTTACCTCTGCCCGGCTCATACCCACCTTTTGCATAATTGCAAAGCGCTCCCTGTCACTATACCCCTCGGTTATCTGCTTATAATATATTATCAGTATTGCTGCTACCAAAAACAAGGATCCCAGGAATATACCCAAAAACAGGAATCCCCCGTATGTGTTATATATTTCATCGGATGACAACTGCCTGCAACTAACAGAAAAGGAGGAGCTGCTTTCCGCCTTTTTAGCACTGCCATTTTCATCGGTATATGTATATTCATAGGGCTCACTTGCCGCAGCGCTGATGTCTCTATAACAGGCAATAACCTCCTGCTTATTACCATCCAGATCAAAGGCGATATTGCCGATCATTGGGCTCCTTTTATATTCAAAAGCTTCAGCCTGCTTTTGATGCTTTTGGTATATTCCATTTAATTCCGCCTCATCTCTCAGCACTATATAGTGGGTGTCCACCACAGAGGCAATTGTACGCTGCTCATATATATCAAAATTCTCAAGGTATCCCTTTACCTTATACCGCATGTCCAGTATCTCCAGATATTCCTCCTGCATCTCCTGGCGGCTATATACAAGAATCTCTCCGGGCGATAAATCGGCAGGGCGGCCTGTTAAGGCTTCATATTCTCGGCTGGTTATAAAAAACAACTCAGAAACTCCGTCGGAAACGTAGTTATTATCATAAGCGGCAAATCTGTTGCCGTCTCTTTTTGCCGCAAATGACAGACTTGTATAGACTTTGATATCTGAAGCTTCCAAGCCATTACGAGATACCTCATCCATGATTTTTTCGTATTTTCCCTGCACCTCGCCCGGCGCCGGATTGTACACATTTATCAAAATATCTGAGGGAAACATATGTCCAATAATGTCCTCGAACCCGGCATAAAGAGCCACTGTGGTCGAAATCGTTACCAGTACCATCGTTGATAATATGCATATGCTGGCAAGTCCCATGGCGTTTTGCTTCATACGGTATATCAAACCTGAAACGGCGGTAAAGTGCTTTGTCTTATAGTAGTATTTTTTGTTTTTCCTCAAAAGCTTAAGCATGGCTATACTGCCGGTTGTAAAGAGCAAATATGTTCCGACTATAACCAGCAATACGGCAATGAAGAACAAAAATATGGCTTGCAAAGGCGACTTTGTCAGGATGGCGATTGCATATCCAGCACCCAAAGACAGGATTCCGATAATCGTAAGAAGAACCTTGGTTTTTGGTTCTCTCTGCCCCATTTCCCCGCCCTTCAACAGCTCTATGGGCTTTGACAGCTTTATTTTCAGCAGATTTGAAAGCAGAATAAGAACGAATACCGCAGAAAACAAGAAAATTGAGGAGGATACTCCTTTTTGAGAGACCGAGAACCCAAAGGGCACGCTAAACTGCAGAAGATTTAAAAGGAGCATTAATACCAGCTTTGACAGCAGAATTCCGCAGCTAAGTCCAAGGGCAATGCTGCCAATTCCGGTTATAACCGTCTCCCAAAAGAGAACCCGGGCAATATGCCTTTTTTCCATGCCCAGAATATTGTAAAGCCCCAGCTCTTTTTTTCTGCGCCTCATAAGAAAGCTGTTTGTATAGAAAAGAAAGATTGTCGCGAAGATGCCGATAATGACACTGCCAAATTCCATAAAGCTCTTAAGGGAGTCTGAGCCGGGCATATCCCTAATTCCTTCATTAGTCTGTATAAAGACCATGATATAGTACATGGCAATGGTGAAAATGCATGTGAGAATATAAGGATAATAAAATTTCCCGTTGTTTTTAATACTCAAAACAGCCAAACGGGGATAAAGGGAACTCTTACGCACCGTACTCACCGCCTGTTGCCAGCATTGTGAGAGTATCGGCTATTTTCTGATATAGCTGCTCATTTTTCATGTTACCCCGGTATATCTGATGGAAAAGCTCGCCATCTCTTATGAACAGTACCCTTTTGGCATGACTAGCTGCCATTACGCTGTGGGTAACCATTAATATGGTCTGCCCGCCGCCGTTTATCCCGCAAAACAGGCGCAATAACCCGGATGCTGTATTTGAATCCAGTGCGCCCGTCGGCTCATCTGCCAGAAGAATTCTGGGCTCTGCAATCAAAGCTCTGGCTATCGCTGTCCTCTGCTTTTGTCCACCTGATACCTCATAGGGAAACTTTTTCAGAATATCCGAAATACTCAGTCTTTCGACTATTTTTAACAGTCTTATCTCCATTTCGTCATAGGTTTTTCCAGCCAGCACCAGAGGCAAGAGAATATTGTCCTGTATTGAAAAGTTATCCAGAAGATTGAAATCCTGAAATACAAATCCCAACTTGTCTCTCCTGAAGGCTGAAATATCCTTTTCCTTTATATCATTTAGATTTCTTCCGTCCAGCCAAACCTCGCCCCGTGTAGGCTTGTCCAGGGCGGCCAGAATATTTAGCAGCGTAGTCTTGCCTGAGCCGGATTCCCCCATAATCGCAACGAATTCGCCCTCCTCCACCGAGAAGTTCACATTTCTGAGAGCTTGCACCTGACTACCGCCAAAGCGGGTGGTATAGATTTTAACCAGATTTTTTACCTCAAGAACAGTCATGTCGACAAAATCCTCCAACTAAACCTGATACATCCATTATAACAAAACGGGGAAATGCGCTGCCATAACACTGGCTTACATTTCCCCTTTTTATCTTACATTTTTGTAACCTTGGTTCAGATAGAATTATTCTGCCCCGGAACCCCCGTCTCCGACAAACAGTTCATATATCACCCTCAGCGTCCTATGGCAATCACGATTATGTACGCCTATTATGATGCTCATCTCGTTGATTGACTGGTTGAGCAGGTTTATATTGATTCCCGCTCTGCCCAGCTCCATCATGATCTCGCCGGAGGTTCCAAAGCGATTTTGCATTCCCCTTCCCACAATTGCTATTAGAGCGATATCCCGCACCACTCCCACCGTGTCGGGCTCCAGCTCTTTTTTTATCTCCTCCAGAATTATCTCCAGCTTACTATCGGGCAGATAACTGCTGTCCACAACCACCGATATTGAATCTATGCCCGTGGGCATATGTTCCACAGGTATGCGATGGCGTTCAAAAATGCTTAGCAGCTTGCGGGCAAATCCGATTTCATTGTTCATCAGGGCCTTGTCAAGCAGTATCACCGTGAAATCCATTCGCCCCGCAAGACCCGTTATTGTATGCTTCGATGGGTCTGAACCGTTTTCAGTTATCATAGTCCCGGGTTCATCGGGCATATTGGTGTTTTTTACATTTATAGGTATGCCCATCTCCCGCACAGGAAATACCGCTTCCTCATGAAGTACATTTGCCCCCATATAGGAGAGCTCCCGAAGCTCCCGGTATGTTATGGACTTGATTGTCAGGGCTTCAGGTATAATTCGTGGGTCGGCCATTTTTATCCCGGAAACGTCCGTCCAGTTTTCATACAGGCAAACCTGAGCCCCCCTTGCGATAACGGAGCCTGTTATGTCTGAACCGCCGCGGGGGAATGTCTTTACCGTACCATCGGGTAGTACACCGTAAAATCCCGGTATAACATAAACCCCATCTCCGCTTAAGCGGGTATTAATCTTCCTGTAAGTCTTTTTTGAGTCAAGGCTTCCGCTTTCAGTAAAGAATATCAGCTCACTTGCATCGACAAACTCCGCATTCAGCAAATCAGCCAGCAAAAGCCCGTTTAAATATTCGCCACGGCTGGCCAAATAATCATAGCCTGCTCCCTTGCTGATATTCTTTCTTATTATATCAAGCTGTGCCTCTATATCCGTCTTTAATTTCAAGCCATCGCGAATTGAAATAAACCTTTCCGCCGCTTTCGCAAACAGGGCATCAAAGGCGGCGGCATCGTCCCTCTTATTAAAGCATTGTATGAGTATATCCGTAACCTTTTCGTCCCCGTCAAATCGCTTTCCCGGCGCACTGGCAATAATATATCTTCTTCTGCCGTCTGCCCTGATTATATTCGTAACCCTTTCAAACTGGGCCGCATCGGCCAGCGAAGTACCCCCAAATTTAACTGCAAAAACCTGATTCAAGTATAATCCTCCCAACAACTTCAAATGTTGCACAAAACGTTCCGCTGCGCGCGCACATTTGTCCGCGCTCAAAAGGCATTTATGAGTTTTTTATCATATCCAAAAATAAAAAACAAGAGCAAAAGTATCTAAATATAGGCCCCCGATTTGCCGAACATTTATTGAACAAAGAAAAAGCCGCATTCAGACATTGATTTTTCATTCAAAGGGAAATTCTGGGCTCTCCAGGCCAACTATTACCTTTGTACCCCTGTCGGGCACCGACTCTATCCGAATCGTATGGCCAAGCATTGACGTTATTCTCTTAACAAGAAAGAGCCCGATCCCGGTGGATCTTTTATCCACCCTGCCGTTATAGCCTGTGAAACCCAGTTCAAAAATGCGGGGCAGATCCTCGGGTCGAATTCCAATCCCTGTATCCTCAATCACCAGAGTTTTTTGGGACTTCCGGTCCATATACAGGGATATGCTGCCTTTCTTTGTATATTTCAGCGCATTGGATATGAGCTGTTCAAGAGCAAAAGCAAGCCACTTTTCGTCCGTCAAAACTTCACAGTCCGGTTTTTCATAGCAAAGCTTGATTTTCCGCCTGATAAACTCCTTTGCGTATTTTCTTAAGACCTGCGAAATAATATTGTCCAGTCTATAGTTTTTTATCATCAAATCCGAGGTCATACTGTCGGATCTAAGGTAACCCAGGACCATCTCTACATACTGTTCAATTTTGAAAAGCTCGGATTCCAGCTCTATATTTGCCGCTTTTTCCTCGGCCTGCAAAAGCAGCCGCATGGCTGATATAGGTGTTTTAATTTGATGTGCCCATAGAGTACAGTAGTGGAGTAAATCCCCGCGCCACATATCAATACTGTCAGCAAGTCTCCTGTTTTCGGCATACAGTATTCTGAGCAGCTCCCTGTAGTCCTTTTCGATTATCCTCTTATGGTCCGGAAGAGCATCCAGGCTCATGGTTATATTTTTTTGAAGTCCAATCAGAGCCTTATGCTTTTTTTGAAAGGCCAGAAAAGCCGCTACAAAGGCTATCAGTCCCACAACAATACAAAGTAGGGCTGCATACAACACAGGCTCCGTCGGCAACCCGTACAGGCTGAAAACAGCGGCGAATATCAGGGTAAACGAAGCCAGCAATATGATTATTTTTATATGGCTGTACAGATATTTTAATATAAGCTTCATGGATTTAATATATACCCAATTCCCTTTTTAGTGGCTATAAAATTATGAAGACCTGCTTCCTCCAGCTTTTTGCGAAGACGCGCCATATTAACCGACAGGGTATTGTCGTCTATAAAGCAGTCAGTTTCCCATAGTCTGGCCATCAAAGTGTCTCTTGAGATCACGCTCCCCTTGTTTTCCATCAGAATGTGCAGTATTCTGTATTCATTTTTGCTCAGCTCCAGCCTTTTATCTTTGTATGTGAGCGAGGCATCTGCCGTATTGAGCACCGCGCCCTTATGCTCTATCAAGTCCGACCGGCCTGAAAAATCATAGGCGCGGCGCAGCATGGCCTGAACCTTCGCTGTAAGTACATCCATGTCAAAAGGCTTTGAAATAAAGTCGTCCCCTCCCATGTTTACGGCCATAATAATATTCATATTATCGGAAGCGGAGGACAGGAATATTATCGGGACCTTCGACACCTTGCGGATTTCGGAGCACCAGTGATACCCATCAAAAAAGGGCAAATAAATGTCAAGCAAGACAAGCTGAGGGTCAAATTCACAAAATTCGCCCATGATATTACAAAAGTCCGAAACACACCTGGCGCGACATCCCCATGCCTCAATTCTGTTCTTTATCTCCCTTGCGATAACCTCGTCATCTTCAACTATCAGTATTTTATGCATAACATAAAACCCACCTGATAATTAATGCCTGCTGAACGATTCAAAAACGTAACAATAGCAATCCTGGACAACGTTTACGAATTGTAAGGCGCAAGGTTTTTGTTGCATTGGGCATAAACCTTGCTCACAGTCAGCCAATCAACGCATCTGTTCAGTGGACATTAATTAGTTTTACACAGATTTTATATCACAATAAATGGGAATACGCAAATATATATTTTCTAAAGCACTTACCAA
>JAAYOP010000036.1 GCA_012520295.1 Clostridiales bacterium
GGACGGGAGGTTTTACCCGTGGAGCGAAACAGTGAATAGGGATGATCCTTGATAAGCTCATTAAGATAATTCACATCAAGAATGCCGTCAATGTCTATTTTCTCCAACCGCTTATAGAGCTCATCCAAGACCTTTTCGTCGGCAAGACCTTTTATATAGCATATACATGTCTTGGTCCGGGTCCGCCGCCCGATATTCAGAAGTTTGATTTTAAACTCGGGAGACTTTATCCTGCGGCGTAGAAGAGATAGATTAGCCGAAAGAGATTCGTTAAAGCCTTCCTTGGGGCCGGACAAGGTTTTTTCATTTGTAGGCTCCTCCAGCTGTCTTGTGGGAAACTCCCTGGTATTGAGCAGGAGAACCTGAGGAGCGCCATCGGCAAAAAGGACGGTATCTCCGCTGCAAATGGCCTCTATGATTTTGCTCATACTATCGGTTTTTTCCGTTTCGTTAATCTGAACAATCTGCTTATCAAGAATATTAATGAGCTCCTCACCCGAGGAGGTGAGTTTTGAGAGCATCAGAGGTTTGACGATATCATCGTTTATTAAAAAGTCGTTTACCATGCTGTCCATGAATACAAGGCAGTATCGCTGCCCCTTTTTACCACCGCCCCGTATTTCTTTGAGCTTTAATATATCCACATCCTCAAACAGCTTGCGAATCATCTGGATGTTTTTATCCAGAGAGCTTTCAATCACGCTTTCCATATATGAATGGTTGAGGTTTTCCACTGCCTGCCTGATTAGCTTTTGCCTTTTCAGTTTGGATTTGCCGGACATATTATCACCTGCTTTCAGTGGGATATTGGGCTCAAGGTATTACCCCATTGATTATTATCTTAAAATACCTTTAAAGTATGCAAAACCAGGCACGGACCGATTGCCTTGCAATACTCCTGCAGCTGTGGTACGTTAACTGCACAAGAGGTAAAATGTGTTATTAAGACCGGTTTATCACAAAAATAAGGAGAAGTAACGTGGAGAATCTATCTCTTTTTGAGCAATGGGAGGAAGGTGGCAGGAACACGTCATATAGTCACGGGAAAAAGCTTGATGTGGTAAGACTGGAGTTTCTGGAAGCGGAAACCATGAGCTGGCAGGAGCTGTTTTCAGGCTTTGATACCCTGCATGCCATAACATATTCCTCGGGAATTGGCTTTATTTGCAGTTTGTTGAAGCAGTTTTCCAGTGCGGAAATAATATTTGGATGTGAGGAAACCATATCCTATACCCTTCAGGAGATTATCGCCTACCAGTACAAGACCATTGAGCGCATACGGGAGACAGCGAGCGATATGAAGCTGGACCTGCTTTCCCGTGTCGAGGAGGGCTCCGTGCGTCTTTATGTTGCCAGGGATATGCTCTCTCATGAAAAAATCTATCTCTTGTCGGCTGAGGATGGCGGAAAGCGGGTTGTAATGGGGTCAGCAAATATGTCCTTTTCTGCGTTTGGTGGAGGACAAAGAGAGAACATCTGCTATATTGACGGTGGCCGGGCATATGACTGGTATATGGAGTGTTTCAGAACCCTGCAGGAAAGCAGCACCGATCAGATTGTCAAGGAGTCACTGCTGACGGCGGACGATGGAGAAAATCTTGAGGAGCTGCCTATATCCCGCACAATCCGTATTAAAAAAGCTGTGATTCTGGAGCCGGTGGAAGAGCTGAAAGAAAACGTTCGATTTGCTCTGGATATCAGAAATCTGGCGGGAAAGCTTGCCCCCTCTGTTCCCAGACCGGATAAGAAGGGAAAACTGTTGCTGGCACCGGAGAAGATTAAATCAATACGCAGACAGGTGGTGGCAAATCAAACCAAGGAAAAGGAACTGCGCAGCGAGTATCCCCAGCTTCTGATTTTTCCGGACGATGGCATAGTCAGCCTGAATGATGTACAGCTGAATTTATCCCCCGAGCCCGAGGAAATAAAGCTGGATGTGGACCTGTTTCTGAAGTACATGGACGGATATAAAAAATTCCATGGTGATGTGAGCGGCATGCAATACCGCTATTATGAGTTTGCCAACTGGTTTTTTTGTAGCCCCTTTATGGCCGTAATGCGGGACATGGCAGTAAGATACAATCAAAATCTGCTCTCCTATCCGGTTTTCGGACTGGTCTACGGGCAGAGCAAGGCCGGAAAAACCAGCTTTCTTGAGACGCTTCTTAAAATGATGATCGGTCAAAAAACAAAGGTTTCCGCGCCAGACTTCACCCGCTCCAGCATTGAGGCGCTTAAACGCACGGTGAGAGGAGCGCCGATTATAGTCGATGACCTGACCAATACAAGATTTAACCAACATGCCATTGAGACAATAAAAAACGATGATTTCGGTGTGGTTGACCATATGGTTCATTATCCGGCCGTGGTAATCAGTGCCAATGAGGATGTGAAAGCGGTTTCTCCTGAGGTTATCCGCCGGACCGTAATTTGCCGGGTGCAGGCGGGGCTGACCAATACGGAGGTTATGAGGAGCAGTGTGGTGCGCACCGTTCAGAGGGAGATTGGCACCGCCTTTTACAGGGAGTACCTGCGGCGTATGCTGGAAATAGTCCCGGATTTATTGGAGCAGATCAAGGATGAGAACTCCGAAAGTGCCCCAGACATCCTGGCATACTCTTCTTCGTTGATAACAGATATTCTGACCGAGTATTCCCAAGTCCCCTTACCGGATTATGTGCGCAGCCTGAGTCTTGAGGACTATTTCAGCGAAAAGGTGACAGGCAGCTATGCCATCAAGACCATACAAAATGCCTGGAAATCCAGCCGTAAGTCCTTTGAGATTTATCCTCGCACCAACGAACTGAGGTATAACGCTGGCGCAACCTGGGAGGCGGAAAGGATTTTGAAGGAGCTTCCTGAGACGCTGGAAGCCCACAAATCCAGAGAGTGGGTGGTGATGAATCTTGACGAGGCCAGGGAATTTTTCGAAATTTCCTTTAAAAAGTCAATACTGCCATGGAAATGAGTTTTTAGTTTTTATAAAATGCGTTTTATTGCTGCTAAACGTTAATCGCAGGTAATTATACTCATTTCTCAGCCATGCAGGATGAACCGGTCCTGAATACAGGCGGAAAGCAGAGCAGGAGAGACGAAAAATACCTTAAGGCTCCGTAGGTTAAATAAACATGACTCATTACACATTCCAGTCCTTTTTTGAAAATTTCAGGCCGCACATACGGTTTGCACAGCAGAACGCATCAAGGGGACGGTTTTCCTCATACCACCGGAGCGCGGTATCCGCGAGCACCGCCGATTTTGCATTGACGGACAACGCGTTTACGAGCGGGACATTAAAATGTACGGCCAGCACAAAAGCTCTTTTAGCGTGGCCGTAATGGAGCCCATTGCGGCGCAGCATGAGTTCATTCGGCTTTTGCACATCAAACTACGCTTTTTCGCGGACGTTTTTCGCCTCGTTGTCATATTTGCGGCTTCAGATTATCGACAGTGGGGGATAGAACGCTTATTACATAGTTTCCCATAGGCAAGGAATTCATTTCGCCTGTGCTATCCAAAAATAAGCCCGGTATTTTGACAAAAAGGAGCAGCTTCTCCGAATTACGAAAACCTGTTGCGCCGAACCAGAAACGCAGGGAACGATATGAAAAGTTTTTTCTTTTTCGGGATTATTCGGATTATAAACATCGTTGTTTAAACAGTGCAGGCTGCTTTTATTCTTCCCCTGCATTTTCAGAATGATGGATTTAAATCTTTGCATAAAAATATCGCCCTGTTTCAAAATGAAATAAGTTAACCAAATCACATTCAGAGAAGGACGATTATATATGAATATAAAAAAGCGCATCCTCATTAGATGCGCTGAAATACTGTGCTGCTGATTAGTGGCAAATAACGGCAGTCAATGTAACATCTGATCCTTCATATATAATCGTCATATCAACCACCTCCCCTAATATCTCCAAATTAAGAATAAAAAGCACAACGGGAAAATACCGGGCTGTCAATAGCTTTTGATCGGCCGCATTTATGTTTATGAATGTAGGGCGGGGTAAAAGCATTATTCTAAGGTAAAAAGAAATCGAGTGTTCACACGGGATATTGAAATCCGTTGTGAACACTCGGTATGGTCCGGGTGACTGGATTCGAACCAGCGGCCCCTTGCTCCCAAA
>JAAYOP010000037.1 GCA_012520295.1 Clostridiales bacterium
TATTCCCTGAGGTAATCCTCTTTGCCGTATATGATATATATATTTCCGATTCTGTTTTCGGCTATAGTTTTCCTGAAAGCCGAATATTCTGCGTATTTAGTTTCCATGGAAACCTCCGTTTTTGTTTAGCCTTATGGAAATTTCGCCGCACACATCTGTTCTGTATACCTTAATTCCAGTCTTATAAAGGCGGTACAGCAGTTCCTCAGACGGGTGCCCGTATGTATTGTAGCCGGTTGAAATCAACACAATTTCCGGTTTTGTGGCCTCAAGCAAAGCCTCCGAGGTGGAGTGTTTTGAGCCGTGGTGACCGGCAACAAGCAGTTCCAGGTCGGGAATGGGGGCATATTCCAGCAGCATATACTCAGTTTTAGCGTCAATATCCCCTGTTACCAGCATATCAAATTCACCGCAACTGCACAATATGGAAAGCCCGCGCTCATTGGCCCTCTCTTTTCCGACAGGCCCCTCTCTCCCAAAAGGAGGGAAAACCGATAGCTTCATTCCCTCCAGCTCAAATATCTGAGTATTTGTTTTTACCTCAATTATTTCTATGCCCTTCTCCCGGGCGTATAAGGTTATCGCGTCCCGATTTCCCTCAGGATCGAATATATCCGGTATGACCAGGGTTTCCACATCCAGTCTTTTTAGTATCTGAACGGCCCCGTTTACATGGTCGCTATGGTAATGGGTTAAAATCAGCATGTCCAGCTTCTTTTTCCCGGAGCTCATTATATACTCTGAAACATTATCTCCGGCGTTTTTCAGGCGATTACCCCCGCAGTCAATGACTGCGGACTTTCCATATGAGGACAAGACTATACTCTGCCCCTGCCCCACATCAAGCATGGTAACGGCAAAGGGGTATTTGCCCGCCTGCAAATATGTAAGACATAGAGAGACCGCCAGCAGAGCCGCTGAGGGGAACATGAGCCACAGAGGCTTTTTTCGCAGCTTCCGCGAAAAGATAACTGCTGCGAGCAGAGCGTAAAAAAAGACCATCCATGCGCTTATATAGAAGTTTCTTGAGTACAGCGCTGCAAAGGGCAGTCCAGCCAGTTGCTTAACAATCCACAGGATGTACCTGACAGGGAGCTCCACAATAAATGAAAGGAAGCTTCCAACCTGCGGAAGCAGTGTGCCTATGGCTGCAAGAAACACTCCCGCAGAGAAGGCAAAAGATAAAACCGGCAGGACCATAAGGTTAGTAACAGGCGCTATCAGGGAAACAAGACCGAAATTAACGGCAGTGAGGGGGATAACAAATACCATTGCCGATACAGTCAGCGAGACAGAGGTTGTGATAAATATCCATATAGGATTGAGCAGCTTTGTTCTGCACAGCCTGTCCAGCGTTTTCTTTTTTGAAATATATTCCCTAATATAGCTGCTAAGCTTTTCAAAGAATAAAACTATACCCAGCACGGACGCAAAGGACATCTGCAGTCCGGCATGCCTTGCCGACAGCGGGTTAATTATAAGCAAAAACATCAGAGAAAAACCCAGGGCGGTCAGCCTGTCATAATCCCGCATTAAGAGGGGGGCCGCCAGGAGCATTATCTGCATAATACCCGCGCGGGTTACCGAGGGTGTATTGCCCACCATTGCCATATAAAAAAGAATCAGCGGTATACATATGAGTGCGGTCTTTTTGCTTTTCCCCCCAATAAAGCGTATCAGACCTACCAGAAAAACAAGATGCATGCCCGAAACCGCAACCATGTGAGCCGTACCTGTGGTTGACAGAGACGACAAAAGAAATGAATCCTTATTCAGATCACTTCTGTCACCGGTTAGGAGTGCCTTCATAAAGGGATAAACATCGGGGGAGAAAATTTTCTCTGCTGTTTTATTTATAAGCCCTGCCAGTCTGACCGGCCAGTATACAATACTGCTGCTGTGTCCCGTAATTTCAGGCCTTTGCCTTGAATACAGGAGAAGCAAAACACCCTTGGGGGTATAATAGTCCTCCCCGTTTTTCTTTTGGGGCAATCTGGCCTTTGCCTCTATTTCAATATAGTCTCCGGGCTCGGGGCGCCCTTCGGACTGGGGCTGCATAAACTCTTCTCCAGTGACATACAGCAGCCCCTTGATCTCCGGCCCCCTATCGGTTTTGAGCTTTATATTCACACTGTAGCCGTAATCTGTGTCCCGGGGAAATTCTGTTACCCTGGCCGTATACCGGTCCGTAATCTGATCAAGGCCTTTAACTGGCTGTACGTAGATTATATCATATCCAAAACACCATAAGAAACCAAGGGTCAGACCCAAAGAAATAAACCTTGCGGGTCTGACCTTTTCGTGTTTTATAAATAGCAGTACGAGCATGATTAGGGCTGCTCCCACACCTGCAAAGAGGGGCAGCATTCTTATAAGGCAGTATTGGGAAACAAAAACAGCTGCTGAAAATGCAAAGGATACTAAAGCAAGCCTTCGCACAGCATCACTCCCCAGCCGATTTTGAGGGATTTTTATAGATTTTGTACCCTTTGAATGCTCAATTTCAATGGAGTCATCAGCCCGGCGGCCATTTCATAGGCCGTCCGGCCATAAGGTGGAAATGGAGATGATATACGGTCTGTCCGCCCTCGCCTCCGCAGTTTGTAACCACCCTGAAGCCCCGGTCCAGCCCCAGCTCTTTTGACAGATGGGCTATTACCTCAAATATACGGGATATTACTTTCGAGTTTTCCGGGCTAATTTCCGCTGCTGAGACGATATGCTCTTTCGGGATAACCAGAATGTGAACAGGAGCCTTCGGGTCGATGTCTTTAAATGCATAGACCAGCTCGTCTGAATAAACGGATTCTGACGGTATTTCACCAGACGCTATTTTGCAAAACAAGCAATCGGGATTACCGGCAGTCTTCATAGCTTAACCCCCTATCTAAAATAATGACCACTGAACAAATGCTTTCCCCTTAATGGATTTGCGTATACACGCCGCAATCCATTTTATTAAATACTAAACGGCCTTTTCAGATACATACTCATCCACCGCGGCAAGAGCATTGTCAAGCATGAGCAGGTTTTTGCCACCACCCATGGCCGTTTCCGGCTTTCCGCCTCCGCTTCCGCCTGTAATGCCGGAAACAAGCTTTACCAGGTCCCCGGCTTTAATGCCAGCCTTAACAGCCTCTTTTCCGCAGGTTGCCAAAAATATAATCTTTTCATTATTAACCGCAGCCAGTACAGCCACCACTTTTTCAGATTTTTCCCGCAGATAGTCGCCGCAGGAACGCAGCCAGTCACTGTCCACATCATTAATCGCCGCGGTAATTATTTTCAGGCCCTTAACCTCCCGGGCCGACAGCAGGAAGCTGTCCGCTTCACCGCGTATAAGCTGTCCCTTAAGCTTTTCTATGGTTTTCTTCAGCTGCTGGGTTTCATTGAGATGCTGCTCCAGCTTCGTCTTAAGCTCCGGTACGGAAGTCTTAAGACTCGCGGCAACATGGGTATTCAGCTGTGCCGCAGCCCGATACAGTTCCAGGGCTCTTTTTCCCGTGACCGCCTCTATTCTTCTGACACCGGCCGCGACGGAAAACTCTGAGGTTATATAAAATGAGCCTATCCGGGCTGAGTTTGTCAGGTGGGTACCGCCGCAAAGCTCTGTGGAATAGCTGCCTATTTTTACTACCCTGACCACGTCGCCGTATTTTTCACCGAAGAGAGCTGTTGCCCCTTCCTTTTGCGCGTCCTCAAGACTCATCTCTGACACGGAAACGGGATGACCCGCCAGAACCTGTTCGTTTACCTCATCGACTATTTTGTCGAGCTCCTCAGGTTTTATGGCGGAAAAGTGGGTAAAGTCGAATCTCAGGCTGTCCGGGTTTACCATTGAGCCGGCCTGTTCCACATGGTTACCAAGGATTTTCCTGAGTGCGGCATGGAGAATATGAGTCGCACTGTGGGCGCGCATAATGCCGTTCCGGCGCTCCTCGTCAATCCGGGCGGTAACCTTATCCTCAACCTTCAGCTCTCCGGAGACAACATGTCCTGTATGCATATACTTCCCGTCTCTGGATTTATGCACATCGGTCACCTGGAAAACAGAGGCCGGTCCCGAAATCGTTCCATGGTCGGCAATCTGCCCGCCCATTTCCGCATAGAAGGGTGTCTTGTCTAGAATTATCGTCCCGGTCTGCCCCTGGGCTATGGTGGAGCAGAGTTCTCCTTCGGAGACTATGGCAAGTATTGAAGCGTCCTCTTCCATGACGGATTCATAGCCTGTGAAAAGGGTCTGCTCATCTTTGGGAAGGCCCAGATCCAGGGACTCCCAGCCAAAATCGCCCAGCGCAGCTGTTGCGGCTCTTGCCCTCTCCTTCTGCTCCTTCATATGCCTCTCAAAGCCCTCCACATCGGCAGAGAGTCCGTTTTCTTCCAATATCTCTATTGTCAGATCAATGGGAAAGCCATATGTGTCGTAGAGCCGGAAGCAGTCAGAGCCGTCCATATGGGTGCCGCCCTTTTTCTTTATGTCCTCCATCAGCCCCTCCAGTATCTTCATGCCGGAGTCAATGGTCTGATTAAAGCGCTCCTCTTCGGTATAGATGACTTTTTTTATATATTCGCGCTTTTCCTCCAGTTCCGGATACGCTCCCTTACTCATTTCTATCACCGTATCGCAGACCTCGTGGAGGAAGGGATCTTTTACTCCCAGGAGCTTTCCGTGCCTGGCGGCTCTTCTCAGCAGGCGGCGCAGCACATAGCCTCTGCCCTCGTTTGACGGGAGTATCCCATCGCCCACCATCATTGTCGTGGATCTTATATGGTCAGTTATAATTCTCAGAGAAACGTCCGTCTCGGCCTCTTGCCCATAGCTCGCTTTTGTTATCTCAGTCACATGCTTCGTTATTTTGGCGATTGTATCCACATCAAAAAGGGAATCCACCTGCTGCATAATGCAGGCTATTCGCTCCAGCCCCATTCCGGTGTCTATGTTCTTCTGGGCCAGGGGGGTATAATTGTTATTCCCATCGTTATAAAACTGGGTAAAAACCAGGTTCCAGAACTCCACATATCTGTCGCAGTCACAGCCTACGGCACAATCCGGCTTACCGCAGCCGTATTTCTCTCCCCTGTCAAAATATATCTCACTGCAGGGTCCGCAGGGGCCCATCCCGATTTCCCAGAAATTATCCTCCTTGCCGAGCCTTGCCATATGGGAAGGCTCCACACCTATTTCCTTTGTCCAAATGTCATAGGCCTCGTCATCATCAAGATATACGGAAACATATAGCCTGTCCACCGGGAGCTCCAGCTCCTTTGTGACAAATTCCCATGCCCACTGGCAGGCCTCTCTTTTAAAATAGTCTCCGAATGAAAAATTGCCCAGCATTTCAAAAAAAGTGCCATGGCGGCTTGTTTTGCCCACATTTTCAATATCGGGTGTGCGTATACACTTTTGACAGGTTGTAACCCTTTTTGAAGGCGGAACAACCTCTCCGGAGAAATATGGCTTCAAGGGCGCCATTCCGGAGTTTATTATCAAAAGGCTGTTGTCATCCTGGGGTATCAGAGGAAAGCTCTTGAGGCGCAAATGGCCCTTGCTTTCAAAAAAACTCAGAAATTTTTCTCTTAATTCATTTAGTCCTAACTTTTTCATTTAGGAGTATGCCTCCATCCATATATCTTTCATTTTATATTTATCCGCCATACTCGTCACTGTTTGTAAAGGCGTAAAACTCGTCGGCTTGAGCATAGGTGAAAAACTCGTGAGTGCCGCTTTTATTCAACGCATAGAACCAATAGTCCGTATCCTCAGGCCCAAGGGCTGCTTTAATGGAAGCCAGACCCGGGTTTGATATGGGACCGGGAGGCAGTCCCTTGTACATATAAGTGTTGTAGGGATTGTCTATCCTTGTATCTTCTTCTGTCAGCTTCTCCTTACGCTCTCCGAGAATATACTGGATTGTGGCGTCAATCTGCAGCAATCCAAAGTCACTGTTCAGCCTGTTGTATATAACCGAGGCAATGGTAGCTCTTTCCTCGTTACTTCCGGCCTCCATTTCAATCAGTGAGGCAACAGTGATAATCTCCTTCATTGTCATGCCCATCTGCTCTGCCTGATTGTACATCTCTTCTGTTACACGAACCTCAAAGTTATTGAGGAATTTCTTTATAACGGTTTCGGGCTTTGATCGGGTATAAAACTCATATGTGTCCGGGAAAAGATATCCCTCAAGCCTGTTTTTATCACCCAATGTGTCAGGATCCAGGAAATCGTAATCAAAATCATAATTGGCCGCCGCTTCCCACAGGTCCTTAGCGCTGCATATACCGTTATACTCAAGGAGTTGGAAGGTTTGCCCAAGAGTCTTCCCCTCGGGAATTGTAACCTCCGCGATTTCCACCTCGGCATCCTGCTGCATTTTCGACACAATGGCTCGGTAGTCATAATCGGTTCTCAGCTGGTATGTTCCAGGTTCAATTTTTTCATCCGCAATCATTGTAAAAATCTTAAACAGCAGCTTATATTCAATGATACCGCCCTTTTTCAGATCATCTATAACATCGTCAATATCATAATTCTCAGGGACTACTATGGTAGTTGTTTGTGGCGCCTTATTCAGCGCCAGCACGTCACATGCCGCCAGCCAGCCCAGGGATGCCAGGATAATGGATATGCCCAGAATAAATATGAAATACATAAAGCCGCCCATGCAACCGGATTTGTTTTTTAACCTGTCTATCTCCATCTTATCAAATTCATCAATGTCACTTTCTCTTGTACTTCCTATAGCGTTTCTTCTTGTTATATCCGAAATTCTTTTAACATCATCGGGGATAATGCTTGTTGCTTCGTCACTTATGTCTTGATTTTCTATCCCCTTCAGCTTTCCGGTCTGGGGGAGCCAATTAGTTACTATGGTATCGCTGAAATCATCATTTTCTGAAGTAATATTCTCCTCCTCCGGCAGGCCAACTGAACGAAGATACTCGTCCAGCTCTTCGTCGCTCATGCTGCGCAGCTTTTGGATCAATTCATTATTATCATCGGGCTGCTCACTGCCGAAGATGTCCTTCCAGTTATCAGACATATTAACCCTCCCCTGGCCTCAGCTTTTAGGCTCGGCTTTTTAAAGAGCCGCGAACCGTTAATGCTGAAAGGCAAAAAGGTGATATTCAAAGAGTTTATCGATTATTATCTTAATAATCCAAGTAACCCATTGACCGAATTTTGCATAGTATAAGCCGAAAGGTGAAGCTAGGCATAGCCGACCACAGGCTTTCTTAAACAATTACACCGCGCGACAGAAAGCCAATATAAGGCGCGGAGAAAGGAACATATTCTATGTTTTGGGGAAACAACAATAACTGTTGTATTTGGATTATTTTGATCATCATTATCCTGTGCTGCTGCTGCGGTTCCGGCTTCGGCGGCATTGGAAACGCTCCTTGCTAAAGGCTCGGGAATTCTACCGGTTTTTTTCAGAAACGGTGAGAGCATCCCACGAAGTGGAATTTTGCAGGTGGAAATAACACCGGTTTCTGTAACGCAAGACTTCCTGCAGCGAGTCTGGACTCCATCACTTTAACACGCCCAAAATATTAAAAGATAATTTTACCGCAATTAAAACCTATCCGCGGAGAAAGGAGTTTCTATGTTTTGGGGAAATAACAGTAGCTGCCTTTGTATAATACTTATCATCCTTATACTGTGTTGCTGCTGCGGTTCCGGCTTTTTCGGCACAGGCAACGAACCCTGCTGATTAATGCCGCTCCCAGGCCAGGTTAAGAACATAAATGATGCTGCGCAGCTATGTTCAGTCCGCTGAAAGGTGAGCATGTCTCACCTTTCAGCTTTTTTAAGCCTTTATTGCATACACCCGGTTTTCGGGCGCACAGAGCAAACGCCATATCAGGAAAAACGCAATATATCCCTGTCGGTTACCAGTATTTTTACCTGCATGTCATGTTCCTGCCTGGGTACACTGTCCACAAGAAGACGATCCCTGGCAAGCCCAATTGAAATGAAATCTCTTTTTTTTAGGAATCTGTCGTAATAGCCGCTTCCTTTTCCCATTCTGTAGCCATTTTTATCAAATGTCAGGGCGGGGACTAAAATCACATCGCCGTCCCGGGGGGTTATTACCGGCGAATCCTTTTCCGGCTCTAATATACCGTACATACCCTCGACTTTTAAACCGCCTGGTCGGAGCTCTGAAAAGTGCATAATGCCCTCTCCCTCACAGACCGGCAGGGCAACTGTCTTTCCGGACGCAAACATTGCGTCTATAATTCGCCTTGTGTCCACTTCCCTGCCCATGCTGCAGTATATAAGAATACGGTCACAGTCCGCTATTTCAGGAAGTTTCATAGCGTTCTGAAATATCATGTAATTTGAGGTTTCCAGATAATTCTCATCAAAGGCTTTTATTTGTCTTTTTATACTGTTTCTAAACTCTTTTTTTTTGTTGACAATATCAGTAATCATACGTCATATCTGAGGCAATCTCCTTTGCCTTATCCACACCCTTTAAGTATTTTAATATCTCCAGTCCAAAATCCAGTGCTGTTCCCGGCCCGCGCCCGGTTATTATTCTGCCGTCCGTGACCGCTTTTAAGCTGTTGTCAATAACAGCCCCTCCCATTTGCTCCTCCATACCCGGATAGCAAACGGCTTTGACGCCCTCCAATATCTTCAGTGAAGCAAGAATCCTCGGGCCCGCGCAGATAGCCGCAAGGGAGCGCCCTTTTTCATACACTTTTTTTATCAGGGACATGGCTTCACCGCTAGCCTCTACGCTCTCAACACCTCCCAGGCCTCCCGGTATTATGAGCATGTCGACTTTATCCGGGTCTATATCCCGGACAAGGGTATCACATTTGATGTGGATATCATGGCCGCCTTTAACAATGGCTGAGTCTACACCCGCATATGAGACATCGACTCCGCCGCGCCTTAAGATATCCATTGGGGCAACAGCTTCGATTTCCTCAAATCCATTTCCAAGAATGATGTAAACCATGTTATAATACTCCTATCATAAAAATTTTTCAACCAAATTAATAACATTCCGGTGTATATCCCCTGGATTTCGAAACTCTCCGTTCCTTACCGCGTCAATTTTTATCCAGCCGTAGAAATCCGCAGCCATTTCCGCGCTCTCTTGACAGCTGCGAAGGTATGAGAGATTTTTCTCATGTATATCTGTGTCCTGACCGGTTTCAAGCCGTCTCTTTTCTATATATTCAGCGGCTTTTTCAACAGGTACGCTGAAATATATGACCAGATCAGGCCTGGGTAAGCCCATCAGATTGAACTCATATTCATAGAGCCATTTGAAAAAACTTTCCCTCTTCCCGGGCTCAAGCTTGGAGGCCTGATGAATCGCGTTTGAGGTTGTATATCTGGCAGCCACCACCAGCCCGCCCGAAGAATAATAATCACCCCAGACCTTTTTATAGGAAGCGTACCTGTCTACAGCATAAAAAGATGAGGCCGCGTAGGGGTTTACATCACCGGGAGCTGTCCCGAACTCACCCTTTAAGTACATTTTTATCAGAGCCGAGGAGGGCTCCCCGTACTGGGGAAATTCCAGGCTGACAAATTCACGGTCTTTTGATCTGAGGGCATCACACAGCATATTATACTGGGTGGTTTTACCCGAACCGTCAATCCCCTCAAGTACTATAAGCTTACCCATTTATTACACCCCGACAGTCTTTTTTGCTTCCTTCAGCCTCTCCAGAATAACAAGCAGCAGAAAAACAGGGAGCCTTAGCATCCGCCATATCCGTGAAGGCTGCGTAATAAGCCTGTAGAGCCACTCAAATCCATGCTTTCTCCAGCGCTCCGGCGCTCTTTTGAGATTGCCTGCATATATATCCAGTGCCCCCCCCAGTCCCATCATAAGACATGGGGGTAGCTTGTCCCTGTTTGAATGGATCCATTTTTCCTGCTTTGGCGCGCCAAGGCATACAATCAACAGATCAGGCCTGGAGTCCCTTATTTTTTTCAATATCGGCTCACTGTCTTCAAAATATCCGTCGGATGTGCCGGCGATAACAATACCGCTGAAGGTGTTTTTCAGATTTTCTGCGGCAGCTTCCGCAACCTTCGGCTTTGCGCCTAAAAGATAAACACGACCGTTTTTTTCAGCAAGCCTTTTCATAATCTCACAGGCCAGATCAATTCCCGTCACCCTGTTGAGGGAAGAACCCAGAATTTTTGCCCCATATATAATGCCTATCCCGTCTGGTATCACCATATCGGCGCCGTTAAGAATATCCTTAAAGTCTTTGTCTTTGCGGCTCATCAATACTATTTCCGGGTTCGGGGTAACAATATAGCCGCCCTTTTTCATTATCCCATGGGCTCTGTCTACAGCCTGGTCCATTGTCAGATTATCAAAACCCACGCCCAAAACGGAAACACGCAAATTTTCTCACCGCCATATTCCTATCGAAGATTCATGCTGTAATTCGGGGCTTCCTTTGTTATATAAATGTCATGGGGATGACTCTCCCGCAGTGCCGCACTGGTTATCTTGATAAACTTTGCTTTTGTTCTGAGGGTTTCGATATCCGGAGTACCGCAATAACCCATACCGGCGCGAAGTCCACCCATCATCTGATATATGGTTTCCGAAACGCTTCCTTTATAGGGGACCCTGCCCTCAACACCTTCGGGCACAAGCTTTTTTGAGATATTGCCGTCCTGAAAATACCGGTCTTTGCTGCCCTTTGACATGGCAGCATGGGCACCCATTCCCCTGTATACCTTAAACTGCCTGCCCTGATATACCTCCGTGTCGCCGGGGCTTTCTTCGCAGCCTGCAAACAGAGAGCCAATCATAACAGTGCTTGCCCCAGCCGCAATGGCTTTGACAATATCTCCTGAATACTTAATGCCACCGTCGGCAATTATGGGTACATCATACTCCTGTGCGGCAATAGCGGCATCAGCTACGGCGGTTATCTGGGGTACCCCTATGCCGGCGATAACCCTGGTGGTACATATGGAGCCCGGGCCTATTCCCACCTTTACGCAGTCGGCTCCCGCCTCGATGAGGGCTTTTGTCCCCTCATATGTGGCAACGTTTCCGGCAATGATTTGAACATCAGGAAAAGCGTTTTTAATCTTTTTCAGACAGCTCATAATATTGCGCGAATGACCGTGGGCAGAGTCAAGAACAAGAACATCCACACCCGCCTCAACGAGTGCTCCTGCCCTGTCCATAACATCATCGGTAACTCCGATGGCTGCGCCTACCAGCAGTCTTCCCTTGTCATC
The DNA here is from genome assembly GCA_012520295.1 of Clostridiales bacterium. Lineage (GTDB taxonomy): Bacteria > Bacillota > Clostridia > Oscillospirales > Oscillospiraceae > JAAYOP01. The sequence continues at coordinate 11,240 of JAAYOP010000037.1, forward strand.
ACGGGCGGAATTGGGATAGGTTCTCGCCTTTTCTATATCCTTTATTGTAATAAGGCCCTTCAAAGCGTAATTTTCATCAACAATCGGGAGCTTTTCTATTTTATGCTCTCTTAAGATTTCTTTAGCCTGTTCCAGGGTTATCCCTTCCCTGGCAGTAATGAGGTTTTCCTTTGTCATAACCTCATCTATAGGGCGGGTAAGATCCTCTTCAAATTTTAAATCACGGTTAGTTATAATCCCGACCAGTCTGTTATTTAAAACAATGGGCACGCCGGATATTTTATATTTGCTCATCAGCTCATCCGCTTCGGCCAATGTGTTTTTTGGTCCCAGATAAAAGGGATTTGTTATAACACCGTTCTCCGAGCGCTTTACCATATCGACCTGCTCGGCCTGCATATCTATTGACATATTCTTGTGGATAATGCCAATTCCGCCTTCTCGTGCCACAGCGATAGCCATTCTGGACTCGGTTACAGTGTCCATGGCCGCGCTTATAAGCGGTATGTTAAGCCTCAGTTTTCTTGTCAGGCGTGTGGTGAGGCTTACTTCGCCGGGCAAAACAGAGCTTTCAGCCGGTACCAAAAGCACGTCGTCAAAGGTAATTCCTTCGCCGACAATCCTGCTGTAGAAACTGCTCTTCCTTTCCATACTGTATACTCCTTACATGTTGTATATTCTTATGAGAATACTACACTATATCTGCTGTGTCAATCGATATTTATTAAAACCGGGGCTGAAAAGCTGCTGACCTGGCAGGCTAGGATTTGCCCTGCGAGCGAGCGTAATAAAACATGTACTGCTGGGCAAGTCCCGCCGCATCACCAAATATTTTCGGATCAAA
>JAAYOP010000038.1 GCA_012520295.1 Clostridiales bacterium
CCTCCTTTTTTTCCATAATGCGCCTAGTGTTTCTTATTATACAGGTTTATGTTATAATTGTTTATATGTATACCATAAACCATGAAAGTTTGTTAATATTTTTCAAATGAGCAACCGTTGGTTAAGCAGTTTATTTATCAATGCTGACTGGCAGCAATATGGAGAAACAAGACGGCTATAAGTTAAAAACATCTAAAGGGACATGGATAATATACGATATATACAATAAGAACTGTTTAATCTCTATGCCTTTATGAAGACTATGCAGAAATAGTTTAGGGAAGAAAGTCACGTTATCAGGAGATATATAAATGAGAAAGCATCTGCGGAAAAAAATATCGGAAATATTCACTACACTAGAAGAGGCACATGGAGAGATAGGTAAGATCATAAAACTAAAAGAAATCGACTTTGCGATTGGTATTATGGCGCAATGCCAGGATGCGGCTGCTGCCATCGGAAATGCCATTGAAGTTTCCGAGGGTGAGGGTACACAAACAGTTAAATATCTGGAAAGCTATTGTGATATACTGTACAGATTATCCGAAAATCTGAAGACTGATAACGATATTAACATATATGAATTAAAAGCCGAGCTGAATAAAGCAATAAACAGTTTTAAAAAGGAAATTTCCGAAAAAATTGAGATAGCGTTTTTCCCTTATAAAGCAAGTATGTGGGATTCGTTGGAAAGCGTTTGGCTTGCAGCCAGAGAAGACGAACGCTGTGAATGCTATGTGGTGCCAATTCCATACTATGACCGTAATTCTGACGGCAGTATGGGGACAATGCATTACGAAGGCGACCAATTCCCAGACTATGTGCCTGTTACGGACTGGCAGGACTATGATCCGGCCGAATCTCTCCCCGATATAGCATATATCCATTATCCATACGACCAATATAATCTTATTACATCTGTTCATCCCAAATACTATTCTTCAGAGTTAAAAAAACATACGGGTCTTCTGGTTTACATACCTTATTACTCAACAACGGGCGGTATGAGTTATGGACAGCGCAGTCTTCCGGCTTATTATCATTCGGATATAGTCGTCATTCAGTCCGAATGGCACAGGAAGTTTTTCGATCAGTCTCTTCCTCCGGCAAAGCTTTTGCCATTGGGCTCTCCCAAATTTGATCGTATAATCCGTATGTCTAAGGAAAGACCGGAGCCTCCTTCCGGCTGGAAAGATAAGATGAAGAACAAGACTGTCTATTTTTTCAACACCAGCCTCGGAGGCTTGCTCCAGAGTACGGTCACATATCTGAAGAAAATAGAATATGTTTTCAAGTGTTTTCTAGGCAGGGAAAACGCTTTGCTTCTCTGGCGCCCCCACCCACTGCTGGAAGCAACGCTGGAATCAATGCGTCCCCAATTTAAAGAGCATTATTTAAAGCTGAAACGGTTTTTTATCGAAAACAACCTGGGTATTTACGACGATACGCCGGATATTGGTATCAGTATTGCATTATCTGATGTTTATATCGGCGACTCGGGCACTTCTGTCACATCGCTCTTTGCAATGGCGGGAAAGCCGCTTTTTATCTTGAACAACAACCTGGATAGAGAACCCGAACCCGAAGACCTGACGACCTTCGTCCCCGGTAACAAGCTATTCATCGAAGGTAAATCCGCCTGGTTTGTCTCCGCCTATTCCTGGCTATATAAGCTTGAAATAGAAACCGGTAAAATCGATCCTGTCTGCCAATTGAGCGATATGGCCTCGGATCGTTACGGAAGTGTTGTAAAAATTGGAGACCGTATTTATGCCGGTCCAACCAACTCTCAGGATATTGCCGTCGTTGAGAACGGCAAACTGAGAAAGGTCGCCCTAAAAGAACTGAATACAAGGCCCAGTTCCTTTGTTAATATGATTAAATACAAGCATTTCCTTTATTTAATCCCGGGAAGTTATCCGGCGCTGGTCAGATATAATACCCAGACAGATGAAGTTTCTTATTACACCGACTTTCTGATAGAATTTACCGGTGCGGAAGACGGCATATTGTTCCAACAAGGAGCGTGTATACGCGATTATAAACTCTATATTGCCTCCGCTTTCGATAATCGTATTTTGATTTTTAATATGGAAAGCGGAAAATACATTATTAAAAAAGTTGGATCAAAAACAGATAACGGCTGCTGGTCGATGGTTGACGACGGCACCGATTTCTGGATAATACCTATCAAAGGCAATACTGTTATCCGCTGGAATCCCGTCACAGATGAGGTTAGCGAGTATTCTCAGTATCCCCGTGATTTTAGCTGCAAAAACTTTGATTATGGTTTTGATTGTCAGGACAGACCTTTTTCTTCCGCAGTCTGTTTTGACGATTATGTTTTGTTTATACCATTCTGGTCCAATATGTTTATCAAAATTGATAAGAATACCGGTGAAATAACCAAATGGGATACCCCTTTCAATATGCGGCAGACACCGATAAACTGTTACTATAAAAGCTACTCTTCCTTTAGCGACACCATAAAAACCAGTCCGACCAGTTTTATCACATTTTCAAACTATGACAGGATTCTGTATCAGATAGATGTCGAAAAAGACGAATGCAGTCAGCATCAATATCAGATTGATATTGATTTTCTTCGGAGCAATGAGCCCGGCTTCAATCAATACTCCGAATGGCTGAAGTATGCATGCATGGAAAACGGCATTAACACTCTGCCCGGCTTTCTGGACGGTAAACTGGTCGGAAAAACCTTTGACGCTCAGCGTCAATATGAGCTTTATACCAGAATATCCGCCAACATCGACGGTACATGCGGCGATAAAGTGCATAACCGGGTAATGAAAAAATTCATTAAGAGGAAAAAGAGAAGGTGAGTGCGATAGTTACAGTCATTACATACGGCTCGTTCGATTTGTTCCATGAGGGGCATTATCGACTGCTTCAGAGAGCAAAAGCCCTTGGAGACTATCTGATAGTCGGAGTGACGACTGAAAGCTATGACGAGTATCGGGGAAAGCTTAATATTGTCGATTCTCTGATGGAGCGAATCGACCATGTTCGGAGCACCGGCTTTGCCGACATGATCATTATTGAAGAAAACGTCGGGCAGAAAGTGCAGGACATTAAGAAATATAACGTTGATATATTTGTGGTGGGCTCCGACTGGACCGGACACTTCGAATATTTAAATAAATACTGTAAGGTGGTTTATCTTGAGCGTACCAAGAATATATCAAGCACGATGCTCCGTGCGAAAAACTATCGTATACTCCGAATGGGCATTATCGGCTCGGGCCGGATTGCGTCCCGCTTTGTTCCGGAAGCCAAACAGGTAAGCGGGTTAAATGTGCAGTGCGTATATAACCCGAATTCGGAAAGTGCCTCAAAATTCGCCGCTGCTTGGGACGTGGATATGATCCCTGACCTGGATGAAATGTTCAGAAGCATTGACGCAGTATATATCGCGTCGCCCCATGAAACTCACTACGAATATACAAAAGCTGCGCTCGAACACGGATTACACGTGCTCTGTGAAAAACCGTTGACTCTGAATAAGGCTCAGGCGGAGGAATTGTTTACAATTGCCAAAGAGCGTAAACTGGTACTGATGGAAGCGGTCAAGACCGCTTACTGTCCCGGCTTCAACCAAATGCTTGGAATTGCACACAGCGGCGTCATCGGCAATATCTGCGATATTGACGCCTGCTTTACAAAATTAGAGTCCCCTACCAATAGAGAATTGACCGACCTGCAATATGGGGGAAGCTTTACAGAATTAGGGAGCTATACGGTTTTGCCGATAATAAAGCTGTTTGGCTCAAATTATACTAACATATCCTTTTCGACAATACGGGGAGAAAACGGACTGGACCTGTATACGAAAGCCCATTTCGAATATTCGACCGGTATAGCTACCGCAAAATGCGGACTTGGAGTAAAATCAGAAGGCCAGTTGATTATTTCGGGGACAACGGGATATATCATCGTGGAAGCGCCGTGGTGGAAGACTTCATATTTTGAGGTCAGGCACGAAAACCCCAAGGACGTGGAAAGATACTCCGTGCGCTTTCTTGGAGACGGACTGCGATATGAGATCAGCGATTTTGTATCAATAATTAACGGAAACAATAAAAGAGCATTTAAGCTGACCGCCGAGGAGTCTATTGCCATGGCGGGAATAATGGAGCGCTTTCTGAAAGAAACGAGGAACACATGAGAATTTGGGCTCACAGAGGATGCAGTTTACGCTTTCCTGAAAATACGCTGGAAGCATTTGAAGCCGCCTGCAAAGTAAAGGGCTTGACAGGCATTGAACTGGATATCCATTTTACCGCCGATAAAGAAATCGTGGTATGCCATGACGAAAAGGTTGACAGAACGACTGACGGAATAGGAAAAATCAATTCTTTTTCCTTAAAAGACCTAAAAAAACTCCGAATCACCATGCCTGGCAATGCCTTCACTTCCATACCGACAGTTCAGGAGGTGCTGGACCTTCTTGAACCAAAGCTGAAAGAAGGGTTTCTTTTAAACATTGAAATGAAAACCAACGTAATCCGATATGATGGCATTGAAGAAAAAATCCTTTGCGAAATTGAGCGTCGAAACCTGATAGAAGCCGTTGTTTTCTCCTCATTTTGGTCGGACTCCGTACATATGGTGAAACAGCTAAATCCCGCGGCAAGGACGGGCATGCTGGCCGTTACTTTAAGCGAATGCGCAAAGTGGACTGCCAGGAATAACGCCGACGCCCTACACCCCAGTGCCGGCGGACTGGATCTTACGGGAGAGCGGTATCAGGCAAAATAATCAGGGTCTGGAATAATGAACCTTTATTCCCCGCGAAACCGTTGGCACAACCATTGGATTTGGACGGATTGGCGGCAAAAGGGGCTACCGACGTTTTTACAAACGAACCTGAAAGGTACTTATAGTATGGGCGAACAAGCAAAGGCATATCATTTATCCCCGGAAGAACTGCGGCAAGTACAGCTGATCGAGTTGGAAATGCTGGCGGAAGTTGACCGTATCTGCAAAAAACACAATATAAAGTATTGCATAATCGCCGGCACACTTCTTGGAGCCGTCAGACACGGAGGCTTCATACCCTGGGACGACGATTTGGATATTGCCCTCTTGAGGCCCGAGTATGAAAAATTTCGTAAAGTATGCGAAACGGAACTGGACACCGAGCGCTTTTATTTTCAAGACCACAGAAACACACCAGGATATCGCTGGGGATATGGAAAACTCCGGCGCAAAGGCACTAAATTCGTGCGCTTAAATCAGGAACACATGCCATACGAGCAAGGTATCTTCATGGACATTTTCCCGCTGGACAGTGTTCCAAGCAGTAGACTTGGCAGAACATTCCGGAACATCCAATGCTTTCTCTATCGAAAAGCCTTTTGGTCCGCGGTGGGCCGCCTTTCAGGCAAAAGCAGATTGCAACGATTTGTATATGGTCTTTTATACAGGATACCGGAGAAAAAACTATACAGAAGTTTTGACCGGTATGTGGAAAAATGCAACCGGAATCAAACCGATTGGGTCCGGATTTTGACTTTTCCCACGCCAAACAAAGAATACGGATATCTGCGGAGATGGTATGAAGACCTGGCGGATACCAGATTTGAGGACAGCGTTTTTCCCGGTATAAGGGATTTCGATGAATACCTATCATTTAAATTCGGAGATTATATGCGGCTTCCGCCGCCAGAGCAGCGTAAAACCCATCCGGTTTCGGAGCTTAAACTGGTATAAAACGATATTCTTTTTATTTTAAACATCAATGTAATACCACATTGTCTTTATTTAGCACGAAGGATTGCGGTCGACTATGAAAAATGACTTAATTAGCATTATCGTTCCTATATATTGTGTAGAACCTTATTTAAATAAATGTGTTGATAGTATTTTAAATCAAACATACAAAAATATAGAGGTCATACTTGTTGACGACGGTTCGCCCGACGAATGTCCCGCCATATGCGATAAGTTCGCCAGTCAGGATTCCCGCGTTAAGGTTGTCCATAAAGCAAACGGCGGTTTGGTCAGCGCACGAAAAGCCGGTATATCAGTCGCTTCTGGTCAGTATATAGGATATGTGGACGGTGACGATTGGATAGAGCCGGATATGTACGAAAAAATGTATTTACTGGCTATAAAACACGATGCGGACGTAATTGCAACCGGACACTTTCGCAATATAAATGAGAGTTACACCATAATGAAAAACGGGATTGACTCCGGAGTATACAAAGGAGTCAGCTTACGGGATATTGTATATCCAAAGCTGATATATAGCGGCAGGTTTTACGAGCACGGTATACTCGGCAACATATGGAACAAACTCTTCAAAAGAAGCGTTATTCTGCCCCACCAATTAGCCGTAAGTGACGATATCAAGTATTGTGAAGACGTGGCGTGCGTATTGCCAACTCTCCTTTCGGCAAAAAGTATTGTGATTGACAACCATCCATATTACCACTACCGCCAGCGGTTAGGCTCCATAACAAAAAAATATGACACAGACGAGATCGTCAGATTAAAAGCTTTGTTTAACTATTTATACAGATGTATTTCAAAATCGGAGTATTTCCAGATTTTATATTCACAGTTTCGTTATTTCATATTACATAAAACCTTATACCGATGTCCCTATATATTCTGGACTCAAGATTCAATGAAACCATTTGATTGCGTTTCTCGTAATAGTCGAATTGTTTTGTATGGAGCGGGAGATTTTGGCCAAGCCCTGTATTCTTCCATCAAGTCGACCGGATTTTGCAAGATTGCGCTGTGGACCGATCGTTTCTCCGGAGCTTACGCCGCGCAGGGATTGCCCGTGGATAGCATAGATCTTATTAGAAGTGTTGATTATGATCATGTTGTAATGGCAGCCATGAATATTCCGGAAACCGCAAAAAAAGAAACGATATATTTATTAGCCGAACGCAATGTACCCTACGAAAAAATCGTATGGATAAGCGATAAATATATAAATAATCCGGAACTGATAATTCGAGAAATGTTAAATGAGCTTTAAGGCAAATAATTCTATATTCATCCTGGAGGTGAATGGTATCACATCGTGATACACGGTCAAATGGCTAATTTTTTTGCAGATAAATCTGTCGTATTATTTGGTTTAGGCAAATACTTTTTTTCTAATTTTATCCGCCTTTCTACCGTGCCTGATTTACGAATTAAATACTTGTGTGATAATAATGTAAATATGCTGGAGAAGTTTTCTGACGCCGGTATCGGCTCCTGCATAATGCCGAAGGAACTTCAGTCTATTAAGGATCCGCTCGTAATCATTACTGCCGGCTCTCAATCCGCCGTAACCCAAATTCGAAATCAAATGAAAGAAATGAACATCACCTGTTATCATGCCGAAGAGATACTTTCAGAAATCAATACGTATGATTTTTTCAACAAGCTTCCAGATGAATGGCTGCAAAATCGTAACCGAAAGTTTATCGACATTATTCTGGACGGTACAACGGCATGCAATTTTAGATGCGAGTACTGTTATCTTAATGAGAAATCTTCAGCTTATACGAATCAGATTAAAACTTCAAACCATTCTCCACAAGAAGTGCGTCTGGGACTATCGAAAAAGCGCCTTGGCGGCAAATGCTTTATAAATATTTGTGCCAGTGGAGAAACAATGCTATCTGAAGACATCATTGAGCTTGTTTATGAACTTCTGGATGAAGGGCATGTCGTATCAATAGTGACAAATGGAACCATCTCAAAAAAATTTAAAGAGCTGGTCAATTTCCCCCCTGAGCTTCAGGAAAACCTTTTCATCAAGTTTTCTTTTCACTTTTTAGAGCTCAAAACGCACAACCTTATGGACGTTTTTTTTAACAATGTCGAAATGATTAGAAAATCAAACTGCTCATACACAATCGAAATAACTCCGCACGACAGCTTAATACCATATATTCAAGAAATAAAGCATATTTTCGAAACATATGCAAACGGTGCAATGCCTCACATATCCTTTGCCAGGGATGCATCAAAAAAGGACCTCGACGTACTTACATCCTTGACGCTTAATGAATACATGGATATTTGGAGCCAGTTTCATTCTAATATGTTCGAGCTGAAAAGTCAGTGGTATAATGTTAGAATTATCGATTTCTGCTACGCTGGAAATTGGAGTTGTCGCATTAATTTGATGGAAGGCAGTATACAATCCTGCTATCGTCATTCATCAATTGGTAATTTATTCATAGATATTGATAAACCCTTTCCTATTCAAACCATTGCACATGGCTGTAGAATGCCTTATTGCTTTAACGAGCACGCATATTTCGCTTTCGGATGCGTTCCTTCAATTTCTTGCTGTTCATATTTTGATGTGCGCGATCGGACCGATAGATATGGGAATCACTGGGTAAAGCAAAAGCTTGGCAATTTTATTAAGCAAAAACTGTACGATAATAATTATCAGTTTGCCGCTCATCACCAGCTAATTGAAGGAATATTCCGTATTGATCGGCCTCCGGCATTTATTCTGCTAAATTCTCCAGATTACCCCAATATAGGCGATCATGCAATTGCACTGGCAGTCCGTAAGTTTTTAAAAGCCTTGGATAAAACTCGCGATATTTACGAAATTACAAGCAGTCATTATAGGAACAGCAATATAAGAGAATACATAAAGGAAAATGATATTTTGATATTGACCGGCGGCGGATATCTGGGGTCCTTATGGATTTTTCTTGAAGACACGGTACGCAATATAATAATCAACCATCCTAATAACCATATTTATATTTTCCCCCAGTCTCTTTACTTTGGAGATTCAGGTTTTGGAAAAAGAGAGCGGCAGCTAACACAACAAATATATAACCAGCACAAAATGCTTACGATTTGCCTTCGTGATCCGTTTTCATATAAACTAGCAAACGACATTTTCGATGACCATGTTAAAAAGCTATTTCTTCCCGACATGGTATTGCTGTTGGATTACAGTCAAGAGCAATTGCAACGCTCAGGTTCTCTGCTTTGTTTAAGAGATGATCGAGAAAGCGTAATTAATGAGACAAACAAAAGACTAATACAGGGTGAATTGCAAAACCATTTTAAACATGTTGAGTATATTTCAAACATCTATGAAAACACCATTGATATGACAAACAGAGAGGAAGCTATCAGCAAATTCATACAAAAGATAAAAACATCCAAAGTCGTTATAACTGACCGGTTGCACACAATGCTTTTTTGCACAATCAGTCAAACCCCATGCTTAGCATCGGACAATTTAAGCAAGAAGGTCTTTGGCGTGTACGAATGGATTAGGCATCTGGATTATATAGATACGTTTACATCCCCTGTCGATATACCCCAAAAACTTAAAAACGTTTTAAATTCAACAACGAAGTTTGATTCCGATAGATATGACGCCGAGTTTAACTGTCTCAGAGAATTACTGCGTGAAAACATATCAAAGCATTTTTAGCCATTCCGGAGGATTATTTAAATATATGAAAAAAATATTGCTGCTTGGCGATTCCATACGTCAGAATTATGAGAATCATGTAAAAGAAAAACTGCAGGGAAAAGCAGATGTAAGATTCCATAATGATAATGGTAGGTTTTGTCTTTATACTCTGCGCTATCTTCACCAGTGGATTGACGAATTATATAGCCCAGAAGAGCGCAATATCGATATTATTCACTTCAATAACGGTCTTTGGGATGTTTTAAGACTGACCGGGGATAATGACAATTTGACTCCGTCTGACATATATGCGAGTTTTTTAAAGAGAATTGTATATATGCTCAGATACCTTTGCCCCGGCGCTGTTATTCTCTTTGCGCTTACTACCCCGGTAATTGAACCCGGATTTGCTCCAGGTCCTGACTACGGCATCCGGATAAATGCCGACATAATTAAATATAACAATATTGCCAAAGATGCCTTAAGTCCTTTAGGGGTTAGATTTAACGATCTTTGGTCCGTAGTAAAAAATGCGCAAAAGGATATTTATTCGGATGATGTGCACTTTAAAACGGAGCTTGGAATACAAACTTTAGGTAACGCTGTTATCGCATCTATAATGCCTTTTTTATAAACTGAAGAAAGGATTTTACTACATGAATCCCAAAGTATCAGTCATCGTGCCCGTATACAACACGCAGGATTATTTGGCAGGCTGTCTGGAAAGCCTGCTTAATCAATCGCTTTCCGATATTGAGATCATATGTATTGACGACGCATCTACGGATCAGTCGTATGATATTCTATATAAATACGCCAAGCTCGACCGAAGGATCAGACTCTACCGCAATACGGAAAATATTGGTGTGGGAGAAACCAGAAACAAGGGAATTGAATACGCCCAGGGTGAATACCTGTATTTTATGGATTCGGACGACATATTGTCAGAGCATGCGCTAAGAATAATTTATAAAAAGATGGCTTCGGAGCAACTGGATATCTGTTTTTTTAAACTGAGTATAATCTACGAAGCAAATAAATCTATGGAGAATGATATCATAAAAAAGGAAGGAATCAGAAACTCTTATGACGGAATATATACAGGATATGAACTTTTTTCTTCCTTTATCGATAATGGCGAGTTTTTTTACTATCCATGTACAGCTATGCATAAAAAAGCATTCATCGACCGCCATAACCTAAGGTTTTCAAAGTTAAAAGTAGGAGAAGGCGGCCTGTTTATCGTCAATGCTCTAATCAGAGCAAATCGCGCGGCATTTGTCGACAAAAGGCTTTTTAATTACAGAATCCGGTCATCTTCTGCAACCACATCTCTGGGAGCCGAATTACATAGCACCTACGGCAACTTTATTCAGTATGCGGAAGTCATAAAGCTGCTTGCCAATGAAAGCTGTCCGCAGATTACACAAGTTTTAAAAAAGTATCTCGACTTACAAGCCCGTAAAATAAAAAATCTCTTAAGAAACAGAGCGGAATTTGCTAGACATATTGAAGAAAACATTGATTCTGACTATTACAGCCATATTTTTTCGGAATTATGTTTACCGCGGCGAAGATATTTTAACGGGTTCGATGATACTCAAAAAGAACGCATCCTAAATGCCACCAAAGTCATTATCTACGGTGCAGGGGTAGCTTCTCTTGATGTTCTCTCCTCCCTTAATGAATTGGGAAAACAAATAGTCGGATTTGCTGTCACAAAAAATACTCAAAGTCTAGTTTCTTTATACGGACACCATGTATACGCCATCGACAGATTAATCGATTATACAAAGGACGCATTAGTTATTGTTGCCGCTAATTCCTATTATCACAAGGAAATAGAAAATAATCTCAAAAATTTAGGTTTTAAGCATTATTTTTTTCTTGATATTATTGTATAGCCATATAATTACTATTCCGACTTGCTTTATTATGATTAAGTCTATATAATGGTGTAAAAAGGAGTTGAGCCAAAGCTCATACCTCGGTAAAATATAGTTGCTAAACAAATACCAAACCGAGGAGGATGAACCATGGCTCAGTTTAATATTACTATAACC
>JAAYOP010000039.1 GCA_012520295.1 Clostridiales bacterium
GCCTTACAGTTAACGAAGAATTTCTACTATTGTAGATTTGGCCTCTGCAATTGTGTACTTATTCCTTACAGTTAACGAAGAATTACCACTATTGCAGATTGTCACCATTATTGATAAAATGTTCCTTGAACTTTGACTATGGTAGCGCCGGGAAATGAAATCCCTTTTGAATGGGGACAAAGAGGCCACTGGTTTGCATCGCTCCCCGTATGGGGAGGGGTGGATGATGGTCAAAATCCGGTATCATTACGGGGCGTCTGGGAAGCCGCCCCCTACGGCTGCTTTAACGCGGGGGATAATTCCGATGGAAGTGTTTTCGCGGGTTTAAAATCCCGCGCATTTTTTTAGGCAAGACTAAGTGGAAAACTGTTATTGTCAAAAATAAAGGAGAAATAGCAAAAACTATTTTCCCCCACATGCTAAACCTGTTAAGATGAGTTTGCAGACAAAGATCAAAATAAGGAGACACAGGCAAGATAATCCTTTGACAATAACCGGGTTTCTATGGTATAAATAGGCAAGTAGGTAAGTTTGTGCAAAATATATTGAAAAAAATCACCAGTCTTCGCGTATGAATAGTATAGGCATGTACCCGGTTAATAACCAGGGTTACCTGTAGGCCTGGTTTCAGATTCTCCAATTGCAAAAAGGCAGTATATGAATGAAGAAGGGTTTAAGGCGGATATAGATGTCAAATTTGCTGACATTGGTGCAATCGGGCGGGAGAACGCGTGAGCATGATATGAAGCCAGTTGGCTACCCAGGGCGTTGGAGCTTTAAGACTGTCCACACCTTATGGAAGCGGATGAAAACGGCTATTTGATTGGCGACCATGGGACAGCGCTGGAGCAGTATATGGTCTGATTGATACCAGGACGATAGATAATGCCTGCTTGCGGCCCATGGATTTGCAGCGTTTGTCCGCAAATCCATGCAGGCAGACAATCAAGTGCAAAATGCATTTGATCAGCGTACATTAAACAGGAAAAAATAAAAAATAACATATAAAGGAGTAACGCAAATGGAAAACGGCCCAAAAATGTTCTTTGATTTTATCATGGAGCGCACGCAGGAAGGCAAGCAGGAAGAAATGGAAGTGGCCTTGAAGGAGTTCTTCAAGCCACCACAGGAGGGCAGCTTTGACCCGGAAGCATTTAAGAGAGGCATTGAGCACATAACATCCATGTTAAAACCGGAAGCAGTTAAAGAATTTCAAAGGATGATGAACCCTTTCGGTGACATGGATGATGGCGAGCCGCCGGAGATCAAGAACGTCCTGAAGCAGCCCAACAAGGACAAATGGAGAGATGATTTTTCAAAGTGTTCAAAAGATGAGCTGCGCGAGGCATTCCAATACTCTAAAAAGGCCCACGAGATGAAGTGTGAATGCTGGAATACTAATTGCGTATTCTACGGTGATTGCCGCAAGTGCATTGTATTTCACTTGTGCCTGAAGCAGTTCCCAACTTGTCAAAGGTCCCTGTTGGGAGACCTGGAGGAGCACTATATTATATTCAGCCGTGATAAATAGTACATATTTTGCAAATTATTTCCCTGTCGCCGCGGCGGGTATCTGCGATGTGGAGCAAAGGAGAACAGAGCGCAAGCACAGATATTTCCAACTTTTATGATGAAAGGATGCACCAAAATGCAAGATGATAAAAACATACTGGCACAGCCGAACAAATATAAATGGAGAGATAATCCTCCGAAAGTCACATTCAAGGAAATGCGTACTGCAATGGCCTCCGCCCAGGAGGCGGACAAGTTCGAATGCGATTGCTGGAATACCAAATGTCCAAACTACGGCGATTGCCGCAAGTGTGTTGTATTCGAAATGTGTCTAAATAAGATGCCGACTTGCCAAAGGGATCTGTTGGAGGAATTGAAGCAGCACCATGAAGCCCATAGCGAAAAAAACAGTACATATATAAAAACAACATAAGCTGGCCCCACTTGAGTAAGAGGTTTGACTGGGCGTATATAGTAAACGAATGGTACTGGAGATATCTACTGTCAATTAATGCCTGAATGGATTTGCGGCATAAACCGCAAATTCATTCAGGCAGTCAATAAATACATATAAAAAGGGCAAAACAGACCTGGATTGAAATGCGTTTTGCGAAAGGCATTTCTCAGCAGACATAGTTTTGAATGCTATGCTTGCAATGCCATAGGGTACACGGGTATGGCTGTATTTACCTGAAGCGGGGGGCGTAAAGTCATTTTCAAATGGCTTTACGCCCCCCGCGGCTATGAATGAAGGCCCCGCAGGAAGCAAAACCTAAAAATTATTCTTTCGGCTGGCATTATTTATAAAAAACATACACACCTGTTTTCGGCATTTCTCAGGCTCCCCTTACAAATACCGAATAAAAATATTGGTTTGTATAGTGTACAATGATATGGTCTAAAAAAAGAAGAAGCTGACCCCTAACTGTGGTAAAATGGTAAGTGCTAACAAACCAATCACAGAAAGGGATAGCTTCTATGAAAAGAATAGCACAAAAA
>JAAYOP010000040.1 GCA_012520295.1 Clostridiales bacterium
ATTTTATATTAATAACAAAGATATTGCTGATTACGAATGTGAATTTTTATTTAACACACAGTTGGATGACGGTTCATGGAATATTACATGGAAATGGACTGCCTATCTGGAAGAGTGGCCGATAGCCGAAAACTGGTGGAAATCCTATGAAATAATTAAGAATCTCCTCTATTTGAGAGGTTTTAACAAAATTTAGTCCATATTTTTGTTTATCACTGTCCCTTCAAAATCTACCTTCGTTATATGTCTATGATACATATCGAGGGTATATTTTTTTACTTTTTATGTACAGGTTTTTTGGAGAGTTAGACAGACTATTGGTTTGTCGGCAGGTTCTAAAATGTTATTGACAACTATTGTTCTATATAGTACTGTGTTATATAGAACTTTACTATATAGGAGGTGATTGTAACGAAGACTTATGGAGGTTTCCTTTTGTCACGAGTTCGGCATCTTAGCGGACGGGTATTTGAAAAGTTGCTGAAAGAAAGCGGCGTCGACATATTTAATGGTGCACAGGGCCGCATACTTTATGTACTTTGGGAGCATGGACAGTTAACAATTACGGAAATTAGCCGGTTGACCTCATTGGCTAAAACTACACTTACCAGTATGCTCGACCGCATGGAAACAGGTGGATTGATAGAAAGAATACCCGACAAAAGAAACCGCAGGCAAATATTAGTATCGGTGACGGAAAAAGCAAAAGGATACCGTGAAAAATATGACTTGATATCGGATAAAATGAACGAAATATTTTATGACGGCTTTACGGATGATGAAATCATCAGCTTTGAAAACCATCTCAGACGAATCATAAAAAACCTTGAAAAGGAAGGAGTATAAGAATAATGGAAAAAATATCTGTCGGACCGGAAAATAAATTTTGTCCGCAAACATTGTTTCTGTATGGTACGTATAAAGAGGACGGAACACCGAACTTTGGCCTGTTTTGCTGGTTCAGTTATTGTTGGGACGGCGAATTGGGGGTTATGGCTTGTATTGGCAGCGAGAAATTAACAAAAGATCGTATCCGGGTAAGCAAAGTATTTTCCGCTAACCTGGTCAGCGAATCCATGCTGCCCCTTGCGGATTATCTGGGCAACACGGAAGGATATAGCAAGGAGAAAATGAATATTCCGATTGAAACCGAACGCGGCGCGGTATTGAACGTCCCAGTGCTGAAAAACAGTCCGTGGGTATTTGAGCTTGAAGTTAAGCATTCCATACCGCTGGATGACAGCGAGGCCTTTATATGTAAAATCCGCAATACATTAGTGGCGAAAGAACTTAAAGATAATTCGATAAGTGTGGAAGAACGGTTACGCATGGCTGCTCCTGTAACATGGATTGGGGAGGGACAGTATTATACGCTGAACTGCAAAGCTTTGGGCAAAACCGGGGACTGGAAGTACTTATTCAGTAAAAAGTAATAAAAGCTTGTTAAGCGCCAGTTTGATGCCGGAAGCGGGTTCTTGTGAAATGCTTAAGGAGGATAAAAAAATGTTAATGGTTGATATGACATGGAATGAAGTCGAAAAACATATATCAGAGGTTATTGATAATTTGA
>JAAYOP010000041.1 GCA_012520295.1 Clostridiales bacterium
CATTCTGATTCTACTCCTCTTATACATCGAAAAGGAGGATGAAGACATTCTCATTATACTCGGAGCCTTGGTTTTAATGGGCTTTGATAAATAGCCGATATTATACTTATAAATCCCCGATTAGATTTCCACATATTCAACAATATGAAAAGCCATTGAAAGGGAAAGCTCTCAATGGCTTGTTTTTTTAATCTCTATGGAAGCATGAAAAAGTTATCGGAGGGGCGCTCGATATATTCGTCGTTTACGGCCATTTTATATATTGTGAAATCTCCGTCCTTTTTCTCCGCGAACTGAAGCAGTCCTGTCTCAGCCGAGATATAATACTCTATTATGTATCCAAAAATCTCATCCTCGGTCTTAACATAGATATAGTATTTGCCGTCCCTCTCCCTGTAGCCTGAATCAAGAATACTGTCCTTGTCCAGCCGGAGCACATCCTCATATGTGGCAATCATCTGGTAGGCGTCCTCCGCTCTGAGATAATCCTCCTCTTCCCATCTGCTTAGCTCCAGAGGCTCCCTTTCATTATTATACCAGATATATACCCTGTCCTCGGTTATAAGGATGTTTTTAGTCTCATAGCCCTCATGGGTCGATATTATTTTTGTTTTTTTGCCGGCCTTATAAATATCCACGTAATACCTGGTTCCTCCGCCTTCCCAGTATTTATTTATTACAATGGATCTGTAAAAATCCTCAGGCCTCTTCAGGGTTTCGATGGCAGTCTGCACCGTATCGTTTGTTATCTCGACCCGGGTGATTCCCCCTCCGTTCCCGGTATCATCCGGCTGAAGGTCCCGGGATTCATCGACTTCGGGTATAACTATCTGGATTTTCTGCCTTGACGGGAAGAAAAACAGCAATGCGGATACGCTGACCAATACAATTATTATAATAAGTGTCACGGCGGAGGAACTCATTTTCCTGAGTTTCATAGCCGCATCTCTCCTTCCATCCCCTCTATACCCGTATCAGGTGAACTACGCTTCTGTCCCGGGAGAAAATTCTTCCGGCTCCCTGTCCGACAGTCCGAAACTGAAAAGTATCGCGTCCCGGATTCTTTTGCAGGCCTCCCCGTCACCATATGGATTAACGGCTCTTGCCATTTTCTCATACTCTTCCCGGTTGTCCAGCAGCTCTACTACGGCTGTATATATATCATCTTCCTCTACGCCTACCAGTCTGACGGTTCCCGCATCAATAGCCTCCTGCCTCTCCGTTTCCCTTCTCATGACAAGAACGGGCTTTCCAAGGGATGGCGCCTCCTCCTGAAGACCACCTGAATCCGTCAACACCAGATAGCTTCTTGCCATCAGATTGTGCATCTCAATGGCATCCAGATGCTCTGTCAGTATCACCGAGGGGGCTCCGTCAAGGATTCTATGGGCGGTCTCCATAACCGTGGGACTCGGGTGAACAGGGTAAATAATCTGAATATCATCCCTTGTCTCCCCCAGCCGCCTTACCGCTCTGAAAATGCTCTCCATCGGAGCGCCGTAGTTTTCCCTTCTGTGGCAGGTCATGCTGATTATTTTCCTGTTTTCAAAGTCAAGAGCTTCGACTGCCTCCGAGGACGACTTAAAATCGGGCTTTACCGTGTATTTCATAGCGTCTATAACTGTATTACCGGTAACAAAAACTCCCTGGGTTATGCCCTCGGCGGCGAGATTTGCCGCATTTCTCCTTGTGGGGCAAAAATGCAGGTCTGCCAGAGCCCCTGTCAGCTTTCTGTTTATTTCCTCCGGAAAGGGAGAGTATTTATTAAAGGTGCGCAGTCCCGCCTCCACATGGCCAATCCTTACCTTCTCATAAAACGCAGCCAGGGACGCAGCAAAGGTGGTGCTTGTGTCCCCGTGGACAAGCACCAGATCCGGCCTGGACTTCCTGTATATTTCGGCCAGCCCGTTAAGAGCCTTTGTAAAAACGGTATGCAGGGTTTGGCCATGCTCCATAATGTCAAGGTCAAAATCTGCACGCAGACCGAAAACATCCATTACCGAGTCAAGCATCTCCCTGTGCTGCGCCGTAAGGCAGCAAATACTCTCTATATCGGGGCAGGCCTCCAGCGTATAAAGCAGGGGTGCCATTTTCACTGCCTCCGGCCTTGTTCCGAAGGCGGAAAGCACTCTGAGCTTATTCATTGTTTCAAATCCCTTTCGTCCTCAGGCTCCTCGTCCGCCTGAAAGCTTGTTTTTTCCTCACAGGAGTTTTTACGCTCCTTTTGGGTTGTTTTCATTATGAAGGCTCCTATGACCGCCGCCACCACAAATGCCAGCACCAGCAGCATCGCCTTTATCTCACCGCTGGTGGTAAGCACAACGGCCGAGAGCCCCAAAACCGTACTTATACAGTATAAAATGGCGACTGCCTGCTTCTGTGTGAGCCCCATATCCATCAATCTGTGGTGGACATGCCCCCTGTCCGGACTCATGGGATTTCTTCCTTTGAGCAGTCTGCGGAAAAAGGCAAATATCGTGTCGAAAAGCGGCAGCGCAAGCACCAGGAAGGGCACCGCAAAGGATATTATGGCGTAAAATTTGAACAGTCCCACTATGGACATGGTGGCCAGCACATAACCCAAAAGCAGGGCTCCGGTATCCCCCGCGAATATTTTTGCCGGATTTGTGTTATAGGGCATGAAGCCTATACAGGCGCCGGCAAGGGCGGCCAAAATAATCGCCACATTGCCTTCCGCCACCAGCAGCGCGATAACCAGCATAGTGGCTGAGCTTATGGCTGAAACCCCCACAGCCAATCCGTCCAGCCCGTCTATCAGATTGACGGAGTTGGTTATTGCCACAATCCATATAACAGTCACCGGCACGGACAGGAAGCCCAGGGAGATATACATCTCCCCAGACAGAAAGTTGGGGTTGGACAGGATTTCGATTTTAACTCCATGCATAACTGCAATCAGAGCCGCTATTACCTGAGCAATGAGTTTTATCCAGGCCCTAAGCGGCACTATATCATCGATCACTCCGACTATGACCACAACCACACTGCCCAGCAATACGCCCTGTATCTGCTTTGTTATGTTGGCAAACATCACAACGCTAAGTAAAAAGCCGAGAAACATGGCCAATCCGCCCAGCCGTGGGATGGGCTGACTGTGCACTCGCCTTTCTTCTCCAGGGTGGTCAATGGCGCCCACCTTCTGAGCGAAGCTCTTTACCACCGGCGTTGCCGCAAAGCTCATGACAAGGGCGGCCACCAGTGAGGTGAGAACCTTTGTAATCAAATTCATATCAATAGGCATAATTGTCTCCAATTTTGCATCTGTTTTATCTTTCTACAAAACCGAGCTTTTTGTGTACCTTTCTGAGGGTACGGGCGGCAGTTCTTGACGCCTTTTCGGCGCCGTCCCTGTATACCTGGGTCAAATAATCCTTGTTTTTCATAAGGTCTTCCGCCCTCTCCCGGATTGGACGGAGCAGCTCCACAACAGACTCGCCTACTGCAAGCTTAAATTCGCCGTAGCCCTTTCCGGCAAATTCATTTTCGATATCCTGAAATGATTTTCCCGTGGCCACGGAGTATATGGTCATCAGATTTGATATGCCCTTTTTCGTTTCCGGATTATAGCGGACAACCGTTTCGCTGTCGGTAACGGCCCGCTTAAAGGCCCTGATAATGTCTTCAGGTTTATCCATCAGATATATGCAGCTTCCGCTGCCCTTATCCGACTTTGACATTTTGGCTTCCGGCTCCGTCAAACTCATTATCCGGGCTCCCACCTTTGGGATATAATGACCGGGAATTTTAAAAACATCACCGTAGACGGAATTAAATCTCTGAGCTATGTCCCGGGTCAGCTCCACATGCTGCTTCTGGTCATCTCCCACCGGAACAAGGTCGGCCTGGTAAAGAAGTATGTCCGCCGCCATCAGGGCCGGATATGTGAACAGGCCAGCGTTAACATTCTCCGCGTTTTTTGAGGCTTTGTCCTTGAATTGGGTCATTCTGGACAATTCTCCGAACATTGTGTAGCAGTTAAGCACCCACGCCATCTCAGCATGAGCAGGGACATGACTCTGTATGAAAATAGTGTTCTTATCGGGATCCAGACCGCACGCTATATATTGGGCGATTTGCGACAGGGTTCTTTTGCGCAGCTCGGCAGGCTTCTGACGCACGGTTATGGCATGCATATCCACTATACAGTAATAGCACTCGTATTCCTCCGAGAGATTTACCCAGTTTTTTATCGCCCCTATATAGGAGCCCAGCGTGAGCTCCCCACTTGGTTGAATTCCGCTGAATATAATTTTTTTCTGTTCCACGCTATCGTCTCCATTTCAATAACATTATGCCGGCATATATTTATCAGCCAAATAAATATTCTTCAATGCTGTCCGCCACCAGCTTTATACCCTTTTCAATCTGCTCCAAGGTCGGGACGGAGAAATTCAGCCGAAAACCACGGTTTTCAGCGCTCTCATTCACATCGAAGGCAGTGCCCGGGACTATAGCCACCTTATGGCGCCGCGCTATATCGCACAGGCCCAGCCCCCCATAGCCCTCGGGCATGTCCGCCCATATGAACAGACCGCCTTCCGGCCTTGTATAAGTAACAGACTTATGGAATAATCTGTCCATGTTCTCCAGCATGTGAGCGCACTTGCGGCTGTAGGTGAGCCTGCAGTTTTCAATATGTTTATCCATATCACAGGTTTCAAGGAGCTTTGCCACAACCATCATAAACATCATATTTGTGTGTACATCCGACACCTGCTTTGCCACCGTCATTTTTGAAACCAGCCACTTGGGCGCCGTTACAAAACCAACTCTTATGCCCGGGGTAACAATTTTTGAATAGGAACCCACATAGATTACACGGCCGGTCGTATCAAAGGACTTTATAGGCGGACAAATCTCACCTGAGAAAGCCAGCTCAAAATAGGGACTGTCTTCAAGTATCATGACGTCATATTTCTCGGCAAGTTCCAGGAGCCTCTTCCTTCGCTCTATGCTCATTGTCGTCCCCGTGGGATTATGGAAGGTCGGGATAGTATATATGAGCTTTATGTTCTTATCCCTCTTTAAGGCTTCCTCAACGGCTCCGGTATCCATTCCCTCCCCGTCAACGGGAACACCTATAAGTCTTGCGTTATATGAGCGGAAGGCATTGAGGGCGCCTATAAAGCTGGGATTTTCACACAGTACCGCGTCTCCCTCGTTTACAAGGCACTTGGTGGCCAGATCTATTCCCTGCTGGGCCCCGCTGACTATTATGGTATCGTCATCGTCATTTCCGATGCCGTATTTCCCGTATCTCTCTCGGGTAAGTTCCCTGAGAGGGCCATAACCCTCCGTTACTGAGTATTGAAGCGCCGTAGTGGCCTCTTTTTCGTATATTTCAGCTGTTATCGAGGCAAGCTCCTCTACTGGGAACAGCTCCGAGGAGGGATTGCCCGCCGAAAAGGATATAAAAGACGGGTCTGCCGTGACCTTTAAAATTTCCCTGATGGCCGAAGGCTTTAAAGCGGCCATTCTTTTTGATATCTCAGTACCCATTTACACACCTCTTTTGTGCAGCCAAATTAAATTATTATAATATTGTATCACGCTTTCCTCGTTTTGTATATGAATCTTTTCTCTAAGGCACCTCATCCGTCTCTGCGGTTGTCAAACATATGGTCCATTTTTTTAG
>JAAYOP010000042.1 GCA_012520295.1 Clostridiales bacterium
GCTTACAGCCAGTGACGCGTAATCTCTGGCGGAATTTCCACAAAAGAAGGGGATCCAATGTTTTAAGGGATTATAGCATAGCTGTATATTAATGTCAACATAAAACTTAATAAAAACAAAATGTAAAATTATGTTAATTTAATTATAAAGAGATACAATTCTTTTTACAATATGCAAGGGACAATTTATATTATTTTTTTTTTCGCTTCGACGGCAATCGACTGTTTATTACATAGTTGATAGTTTATACTGGTAAACATAATAAGGGATTTTTTTGGAATACGCAACTGAATAATTAGTATTAGCCTGGAAAGTACTGTATGACAGGTGAATGGCTTTCTTTCCTTGTGGTTATAAATGGAGGTAACTATGAATCAATCAATTATTAACCAGGCATATGAATTGTATTTGCTTGAGATGGAGCTTATCAAACAGCAGGAAAACTTAGAATTTTTATATCAAAAGGGGCATGGAATTGGGTCATCCTTGTTTACGATGGAATATGAGAAGCTCAGTGCATTAACAGCCCGATATATGCAGATTGAAACATTATACAACGAATTGATAAAAGACAAGCCTCAAAACCGGCGGCATGCCAAAAAAGCCAGAAGCGGAAAAATTGCGTGTTGAGTTCAATATATATAGAATAGCAGTGCTATTGCAAAGCGGTATGATAAAACAGAGCCCTTCTGCTGCCAAAGCAGATCTGGCTCTGTTTTAATTAATGCCTGTTTGCAGGGCAATGGATTTGTGACATTTACCTGCATATCCATTCAGACAGCCAATAAAATGCAGAATACTAAAGCATTTGTTCAGTGGACATTAATTAAAGCCCAAAACCCTGTGAATGGTTCCGTTTATATAAGTAAAACTTGTTTAATATTTCGGTATTTTCATTTCGGGGAGCATCGCCAAGGACTGTATTTTTCCACATATTAAACAGAAACTAGCATTTGAAGGTAATTATTGCATTAGAACCAGAGATAGGATAAAATAACCTCATAAAGTAAGCCCTATAAATCAGGCCTGTGCTTGCTTATATCTGAATGCCGAGCCGCCGAAAATAATCTTTTTGTTTTGTGATTTTGGCGCTCAACAAATGGAGGCTGAAAATGGAGAGGTTAAAACACTTTTCGCTTGCTGGTGGCGCCAGTGAGCGCACGGGGGGAACCGGGCCGGAAGTTTCGGTTATCGAAGTTGTCCGTATGGACAAAAACCTGTTTCCGGGTTGTATGTTTAGTAAAGCCGGATGGATTTATGAACCGATGGAGGAGCCGGGTTTTTTTAAACATAATTCCGATAAGCTCCTTGTCTTTATCGGCAGCGATGTGGATAATCCGGAATACCTGAATGCAGAAATAGAGCTGTGGATTGAGAACGACAGGTTTTTTCTGACAAAGACATGTATAGTATTTGTACCTGCGGGAGCGGCCCACGGGCGATTAAAGGTTAAAAGCCTTAATAAGCCAGTAATGCATTACTGCTGTTTGCTAAATAGCGATACATATACGGAAATTCCCACCCGGGCAACATTGCCTGCAGGTACATTTGCAAACAACGTGGTCGAGAAATATGCTCCTGTGGACGGGAAACTGCCAACCGCTCCGGAAGGTTTCCTGACCCTTCTGCTATGGATAGATGGGCAGAAGCTGCCGGGAGCTCCATATATGGAGGCAGTTTGGTTTAAAACATCCAACAATACTGGTCCGGAAAAGCATACCCATGATTTTGACGAATTTATCGGGTTTATTGGCTCTGACCCAACTGACCCAAGTGAATTAGGTGCCCAGGTGGAGTTTTTTATAGAAGGTGAAAAAATAACAATAACAAAGAGCTGCCTGGTTTATATCCCGAGGGGCGTTGAGCACAGTCCTATTCTGGTACCCAGGCTTGACAGGCCGGTCATACATTTTTCAGGTGGAAACGGAGGTGATTATGTAAGGGAAGGCAGTGACATGTTTTAAACATTAAAATATCTGAAAGGAAGAAAGCATTATGATCCCTCCGATTAAAGATATGACAAATGCCTTTAGCGTAAAGGGTTTAAATGTTGTTGTGACGGGAGGAAACAGGGGAATTGGGCTTGGCATCAGCAGCGCGTTCGCCCAGAGCGGGGCAAATGTGGCCATTTTGTGCAGGAATAAGGAAAGTGGAGATAAAGCCGCGGCAGATCTCAGGAAATACGGGACAACTGTTTTTTGTGAGGCTTGCGATGTTTCATCGGCCCGAAGTGTTAAAGATGCAGTCCTGAATGTGTTCAAGACATTCAAAAATGTAGATGTGCTGGTGAACAATGCCGGTGTCTCAACAGTAACGGAGTTCTTAAAGGATAGGGAGCTTCGGGAGTGGCACAGGGTTATAGACACAAATCTGCATGGTGTGGCAAACATGCTGTTTGAGACGGTTCCGCATATGATAAAGGCCGGCAAGGGCGGGAGCATTATTAATATCTCATCTATTGGAGGGCAAAGCCTGGGAGGAGCGCGCAATCATCCCATGTCACCTTATCATGCCTCAAAGGCGGCCCTTGATATGTTTACCAAAAACATGGCGATTGAATTCGGAGATTTTGATATTCGTGTAAATGCCATTGCACCCGGGCCGACCCACTCGGATTTAGACAAGGACCTGCCGCCGGAGGCTTTTGAAAAGATTGAAAAAACCATGCCTATGCATCGGTTTGCGGAGCCTATTGAAATAGGCGCCCTGTGTGTTTTTCTCTCCTCCCCGGCGGCCTGCCAGATAACAGGAACCGTAATAGTCCATGACGGTGGTATAGTACTGGGAGGTTAGGTGGTAAAAACATATCCATATGTTTGCCATACAAGTTCTTATTGGAGGATTTCTGTGATAACCGGTCTCAAGTAGGCGAAACTTCACTTTTGTAGAACAGCTTAATAATATATGGGAATACACGGACTGAATCTCGGGCAATAAAGTCCGGCTGAAAAACGCTCCTGCAACATTCTACCTGCTTATCAAGGGGAAGAAACGGGCTTTGCTTAAAAGTATATGGAACAGCCCTGTGATCGGATATTTCGTATTAATATGGACATAAAACCGGCAGAGCCCCGCTGAACGGGGCAGATAATCTGGTACTTATTTGATGAAAGGGGAGCGGTTAATGTCATCATTTAATAAATACAAAAACGTGTTCTCTCCTTTGAAAGTAGGAGGAACGGTACTGAAAAATCGTGTAGAATTTGCGCCCATGGTATGTGATTTTACAAATTCATTGGGTGAGGCAACCCAGAGATATGTGGACTTTGTTGAAGCTCAGGCAGCTTCCGGTGTCGCTTTAATTCATTTGGGTGCCACTCCGGTAGATTGGGAAACCGGAGTGGACTATCCGGCCGAGCTGGATGTGACCGATGAAATGAAGGTGAATAATCTGGGACTTCTGGTGGAGGCCGCTCACACCCACGGAGCAAAGCTTTCGGTGGAACTGGTTCATGCCGGACGCGGCGTAAATCCAAAGCTTATAAAAACTGAATGGGGTCTTGCCCCAACAAGCCTGCCCCTTCCGGATAAATATCCGTATATTAAACAGATGGATCAGAAGGACATTGAGCGCATAGTAGACTGTTATGCTGACTGTGCCAATCGGCTCTACCGCTGCGGATTTGACGGCGTTCTTATTCACGGCGCTCACGGTAACTTGATTGCTCAATTTCTCTCCCCTATGACAAACCGCAGGAGTGATATCTACGGCGGCTCCTTTGAAAACAGATGCCGGTTTCCGCTGATGGTGCTCAAGGCAGTCAAAGAAGCTGTTGGACCTGAATTTATCGTGGAGCTTCGCATCAGCGGTGACGAAATTTCACCCGGTGGTATGAAGATTGATGAGGTAATTGAATTTCTCAAGCTTGCCCAAGAGTATATTGATCTGGTCAACATATCTGCTGGTCTGATAGTGGATTCGAGAGCATTTTTCTATACAATGCCCCCTTATTACATGCCCAGAGGGGCAAATGTGCCCTATGCCCGGGCGGTAAAGTCTTGCCCGGATATACATATCCCCGTCAGCGTAGTAGGTGGAATAGACATCCAAATGGCGGAGCAGATAATATCTGAGGGAAGTGCGGACATGGTTGCCATCGCCCGCGGTCTTCTTGCGGATCCCGATATGTTGAAAAAGTGCTATAGGGGTGAGCCGGAGGAGGTCAGACCCTGTTTGCGCTGCTGGGGCTGCGCGGGTAATTTCGCCAGTTTTGTACAGTGTGCGGTAAATCCGGCATTGGGAAGAACCGAAAAATACGCGAGGGTGCATAAGGCGGACATTAAAAAGAAGGTTGTTGTGGTAGGTGGAGGCGTGGCGGGCTGTCAGGCCGCACAGACGCTTGTGCGCAGAGGTCACCAGGTTATATTGTTTGAAAAAGGCAAGACCTTGGGCGGGCTGTTGAATGACATTAACAAGTTGCCTTTTAAGGAAGAGCTCAATAGATATACACAGTGGCTTATAAAGACAACAATGAAATGCGGAGCGGAAATACGGCTGAATACTGAAGCAAATCCTGAGAATGTGATGGCTGAAGCGCCTGATGCCATTGTAGTGGCCGTTGGCTCCTCTCCCATAGGGATGGACATACCGGGGCTGGACAGACCAAATGTATTTAATGTTATAGACGTGGACTCGGGTCGCAAAAAGGTATCAGATAAGGTAGTGGTATGCGGAGGCGGCGTCTCCGGCTGCGAATCTGCCCTGGCTCTGGCTATGGAGGGCTGTCAGGTGGCTGTTGTGGATATGATACCCGTTGCCGGTTTTGCTCCGGGCTTAATGGATATAACGAGAAAAAACCTGTTTGCACTCCTTGCCGAAAACAATGTAAAGTTGATAGGTGAGCATATAGTACGCTCCATAGACGAAAAAGGAGTCCATATAGAGGGTAAGGATTGGCAATATAGGATGCTGGAGGCTGATTTTGTCGTAAAATCGTTTGGTATGAAAAGCAACAGTGAGATTGCCAACAGCTTTGTGGAGCTCATTCCTGAGGTATATGTGGTTGGAGATGCTTTGGAAGTTAAGAATATAAAACAATGCTAATTTGACTGCGTACAATGCCTGCTGTAACATATGATTAACATATAATAAAGGAGAAATTCTATATGCCAGCCAAATTGGGAGCCAAAATATGGTATCTGGCTCACAGCGGTTTTGCCGTTCAGACTGCCGGCAATTTCCTTGTTTTCGATTACAGTAATCCTGCACCGTGTAAGGAAGGCCGTGGACTGAAGTCCGGCGTTATAGATCAGGAAGAAATCAGCAAGTTTAACGTGATGTTTTTTGCCTCACATGCCCATGGGGATCACTTTAATCCTGAGATTTTAGAGCTTGACAAAAAGATCAAAAACCTTCACTTTGTTTTATCCCACGATATCGGAAGACGCCGGGTTAGAAATCTTACCTTGGCTCATCCAAATCAGGAGTATCAAATCAATGGAGTATTTGTCAGAACACTTGAGTCCACCGATGAGGGAGTTGCCTTTATTGTTGAAGTGGACGGTCTGAAGATTTACCATGCCGGGGATCTTAACTGGTGGCACTGGGAAGATGAGCCGGATGAGGAGAATCAGGCTATGGCCAGGCGGTATAAAGGCCAGATTGATATGTTGAAGGATGAGAGCTTTGATTTTGCCTTCGTACCTGTGGACACCAGGCTCTCAGACGCGTATCTGTGGGGGCTGGATTATCTCATGGGAACAGTAAATGTGAATATGGTATTTCCTATGCATTTTTGGGAGAACTATGATGTTTTTGACAGTCTGTTTTCTGATGAGAGGACAAGTAGATATAGGGACAGGATAGTGAGAATTTCCCATCGAGGAGAGAGATTTGTGTATAGCGGATAAGCTGTAAAGACAAAAACCATGGATTTGTCTTTACAGAAATACCGTTTTCGTAGCGATAGCTTCGCAAAATGCGCTGTCGTGCTCCACAAAAATAATTGTCGGCTTGTATGATACAAGCAACTCCTCAATCTGAATTCTGGACAGTACATCAATGTAGTTGAGGGGCTCATCCCATATATAAAGATGCGCCCTTTCGCAAAGGCTTCTGGCAATTAGGACCTTTTTCTTTTGCCCTGCGCTAAAATTTGAAATATCCTTTTCAAATTGGAGCCGTGAAAAGCCGAGCTTTCGTAATATGGCTTTGAAAAGAGTCTCATCTATGTTGTGAATATCCGCATATTCGGACAGATTGCTGTGTAAAAATGACGTATCCTGGGGGACATAAGATATTTCTAAATTGGATGCCTTTTCAAATATTCCCCTATACTCAATTTGATCCCCATATATTAGCTTGAGAATACTCGATTTACCGGAACCGTTTTTCCCGCGCATGGCAATCCGGTCCCCTTGCTCAATAGTGAAGCTTACGTTCTCACATGCTTTTTTGTACCCGTAATATAAAGACACGTTATCGAGCCTGACAAGCTGCTGCTTATGATGTTCCAGTGCCATAAGCTTAAGGCTGTCTGCGTTTTCCATGTTTTTCAAAAGTTTGGACTTGCCATCCGCCGCGGCGAGTTGCCTTTGCTCAATAGCCTTGGCCCTCTTCATTACTTTTGCTGATTTATGTCCCATATACCCCCGGTCCAGCTTTCCGCCCCTGGATTTTTTAGAGGCAGTCCCAGAATACTTTTTCCTTTCTGCCCTGCCCGACCACTCCGTTGCCCTGCGTGAGGATTCTTTTAGCCTTCTAATCTCATTTTTCAGCCTCTCGTTTTCAGCCAATTCGTATTGGTCCTGCAGTTGTTTATTTGCCCACCAGGTGGAGAAATTCCCTTTTTGAATTTCTATATTTGCTCTGTTTATCGACATTATGTGATCTATGCAGCTATCAAGGAATACTCTGTCATGGGAGACCAGAATAAAGCCCCGTTTTGAGTTCAAATAATGGCTTACTTTTTGCCTGCCTGTAAGGTCAAGGTGATTTGTTGGCTCGTCTATAAGCAGAAAACTGTTTTCCTTTAAAAAGAGTGTTGCCAGCATCACCTTTGTCTGCTCTCCCTTGCTGAGAGTTTCAAATGGTCTGTATAGAACTTCCTCGGTCAGCTCCAGAAGGGATAGTTCCCGTAAAAGCTCCCATTCCTCGTGACCGTCGCTAATGGAGTTTATAATCTCAATGGTTTTTGCGGCTCCGTCTCCTGTCCCAAAGGGGAAATACTGGAAGCAGACGCTGGAGCTTATGCTTCCTGAGTATTCATATTTGCCCATTAATAGCTTCAAAAAAGTGGTTTTGCCTCTTCCGTTTCTGCCTGTAAGACCCAATTTCCAGTCGGTATCTATTTGAAAGGAAGCATTTTCAAATATATTCTCATAGCTGCCCTCATAAGCGAAGGTCAGATCGGAAACCTTTATTATGGACATATATATCAATCCTTTTCAGTACTAAATAATCGGCAAAAATAAAGCCCCAGGAAAGCAGTTTCCCGCGGCCGGCAAATAAAATTTCTGGCAGAGCTTACTCGGGCTCAGCCAATCATTTTTACCCAACGCAAAGAACACAGCACTTTCCTGCATGAGCATATCAAGACTGGCGGATAATATCCGCCCTGGCATATCAATATGCTCCATATTTTTTAGCAAGAAAGGTTGTGCATCATCCAAGCTCCAATCCTATTTAATGTCTGCTGAACAATTCTAAAACGCAACAACAGCAATACTTTGACAGCGTTTTTGAATCACAATGGATTTTCGTCACACGCCGCAAATCCATTCAGGCAGTCAATCAATGTATCTGGAACGGGTAAAACAGGTCTATTTTGCAAATGCGTTTTGCAAAACCCATTTGTTCAGTGGGCGTTATTTTGTATTTATGACATTTACATTTTATCAAAATACAATGAGTTGTCAAACCCTTGAGGATTTGACCATGTATAGTGTACAATGATATGGTCTAAAAAAAGAAGAAGCTGACCCCTAACTGTGGTAAAATGGTAAGTGCTAACAAACCAATCACAGAAAGGGATAGCTTCTATGAAAAGAATAGCACAAAAA
>JAAYOP010000043.1 GCA_012520295.1 Clostridiales bacterium
GCATACTCCGCCACCACTCGGGAAGAACGGTAACTAAGGAGCAATGGATTACTCTGCTTTACCCTGCAAAGCCGATTTTTCTTGTCTCAAGGAATTGAATTTACACAAAATTATCCCCAGACCCAGAGTGTGTTGCAAAATGAACAGCAAACATTTCGCAACACACTCTTGTTTGTTTTATCGGCGTTCTCATCTGGAATTGTTTTTCTTATTTTTCACAAACTAAAGCTATATTAATGCCTGCTGAACAATTCAAAAACGCCTCAACTGCTTTCTTTGACAGCGTTTTTGAATTGTTTATGGATTTGCGGTGTACCCGCAAATCCATTCAGGCAGTCAATCAATGTATCTGAAATGCAAATGCGCTTGGCAAAACCCATTTGTTCAGTGAACATTATATTATGTGGAGGTTATGTTGAAATGGCATACAGCAAACTTTTTGAGCCTGCCTATATAGGCAATGTGGAAATTAAAAACAGACTGGTATTATCCCCGATGAATACGCATTTCACATCAGGAGAGCCCTCCGTGCTCACGGAAAGATATTTTGAATACTACAAAGCCCGGGCGAAGGGCGGGGTAGGACTTATTATCACTACCCATGTAAAGGCGGAAAAAAACGTTGACCCATATCCCCTCACCTTCGGCTATGCCACCCTGGACTCTGCAAGCCAAATCAAGTATTTCTATGAAATAACGGAAATGGCCCGCAGATACGGCGCAAAAACAGCAATTGAGCTGTCTCCCGGAACAGGCAGGCTGGCAGACCCTGCGCAAAACGAAAAGCAGCCCGTCGGACCTTCTGAAATCGAGCTGCTGCTAAATCCCGGGATTAAAACACGGGAGCTGACAAGGGAAGAGATAAAAGAGCTGGTTGAGGCATACGGCAGAGCGGCAGGCCTGGCAAAACAGGCGGGTTTTGACATTATCTATGTCCACTTTACGGCATATCTGGGAGACCAGTTTCTCTCTTCAGTGTGGAATCGCAGAACGGACGAATACGGCGGCAGCCTTGAAAACCGGATGAGGTTTCTGGAAGAGTGTATTGAAAGCGCCAGGAAGAACGTGGGCAATGACTTTCCCATGATTGTAGGTCTGGCGCTGGACCACGGTTTTCCGGGGGGAAGAGAGCTTGAGGAAACGATTCAGATAGCCAGAAGGATGAAGGAACTGGGCATTGATACGCTGCATTTAAGGCGCGGCAGCTATGACAATATGAACCTTCTGATACCCACCGAATATATGGAGGATGGGGTATCCGTTGACTATGCAAGCACCGTCAGGGAGCAGGTTGGCATACAGGTTATCTCCGATGGGAATATCTCAGATCCCGAACTGGCACGCAAACTGGTGGAAGAAAACAAGCTGGATTTCGTAGGCCTTGCCAGGGCTCTGCTGGCCGAT
This sequence comes from Clostridiales bacterium, assembly GCA_012520295.1. Taxonomy (GTDB): domain Bacteria; phylum Bacillota; class Clostridia; order Oscillospirales; family Oscillospiraceae; genus JAAYOP01. The sequence continues at coordinate 1,405 of JAAYOP010000043.1, forward strand.
CCGGAATGGGTGAATAAAGTGCGCACCGGGAAAATTGAGGATATAGTTCCCTGTGTGAGATGCATGCAGTGCATAAACAGGGTGTTTTTCGGCCAATACGCGGCCTGCAGCGTTAATCCCGTTCTGGGTAAAGAGTATTTAAGCCCGATAGCAAAAACAAACCGCCCCAAAAAAGTGCTGGTCATAGGAGGCGGAATGGCAGGCATGATATTTGCAAAGCTGGCGGATAAAAAAGGCCACGATGTAACCCTGGTCGAAAAGACCTCCCGCCTTGGCGGCCATCTTCTCGAGGGGGCGGTTATGGACCATAAAAAAGAGGTGGCCGCTTACTGCCGGCATTTAATCAGGGAGATTAAAAACTCCGGCGTCAAGGTGAAATATGAAATAAAAGGCACAAAGGAATTGGTGCGCTCTTTTAAGCCCGATGTATTGGTTGTTGCAACAGGTTCCTCACCTATAGTTCCCGATGTGCCGGGAATTGACAGAAAAAATGTAATAACAGCTACTTCCCTGCTGAAAAATGGTGAAAAAACGGGCCAAAACATTGTTATCGTGGGCGGAGGCCTTGTGGGCTGCGAAACAGGACTGCACCTGGCGCAAAAGGGCAAAAACGTCACAATCATAGACATGCTGCCTGAGGTTGCCCAGGACGTTTTATTCATGTCAAAGGCCTCCCTGCTTCAAGCCCTCAATGAAAAAGGGATAAAAACCGAGGGAGGCCTGGAATTGACGGAGATAGACGATGATGGGGCTAAGGTAAAGGATACAAAGGGAAACATCAAAGAGCTCAGCTGCGATACCGTGATAATCGCAACCGGATTTAAGGCGGAGAACTCTCTATATGACGAGCTGAAGGATGAAATTGACGAAATATACAAAATCGGAGATTGTGTGGAGCCCAGGAAATTCATAGACGCAACTCAGGAGGCATATCTGATAGCAATGGACGTATAGCTGCCAGAAACAGGAGTTAGCAGACGGGGGTACGTAGTTGCCAGCAAGCGGGAATTAGTTGTTGATAGACGAGGGTACGTTTGGTGGTTTCAGGAAACACCTTGTCTGTTGTCCTTCGCCCCCCGTCTTTCGTCCTCCGCCGTAGGGGACGGCTTCCCAGACGTCCCGCATCCTTTGTAGTTGCCAGAAAACAGGTATAAGCTTCGAAGTCATGGCGCTTCCCTTCATACAACCTCTTTTTTAAAGGTTAATAATGATAAAATCAGTTAACCTGATGAATATTGAGGTGATGAGGGGAAAGCTCCTCAGGCGCATGGAGCTGTAAACCGCAGGCTTATCAAATTGCAGAGCTTTCAAGAGCAGTTTTCAGCCGCTGGAGAGCATCATAGAGGATATGAGGCGGACAGGCCAGATTAATTCGCTCAAAGCCTTGTCCGTTTTCACCGAACAGGTAGCCTTCGTCTAAAAACAGATAGGCTTTGTTTTGCATAAAGTCCTCCATTTCCCTATAGTCGTCAAAAAGCTCCCGGCAATCCCACCACTGAAGATAGGTGCCCTCCAAGGGGTGGACCTTTATCTGCGGAATATTTTCCTTCATATAGTCTTCCACAAGCTTTGCGTTTTGCGCGATGAGCCCAATAGCCTGTGTCAGCCATTCTTCGCACTGTGTATAGGCAATCTCACAGGCCTTATAACCGATTATATTTACAGAAACCAGCCCGCTGTCAAGCATCGTCTCAATAAATCTCTCCCGCAGTTTTTCATTTGGAATAAGAATATTTGAAGTCTGCAGGCCAGCCAGGTTGAAAGTCTTTGAGGGTGAGGTAAAAATCAGGCAGTTCTGCAGGGCATCTTCGGAAAGGGTGGCATAGACCGTATGCTTATAGCCGGGCATTATAAGATCATTATGGATTTCGTCTGATAAGACCAGCACATTGTATTTAAGGCATATATCGGAAACCCGCCTGAGCTCTTCTTCGGTCCACACGCGGCCTACCGGGTTGTGGGGACTGCAGAAGAGAAGAAGCTTGTTGGATCTCTCCCTAGCCGCCGCCTCAAATCTGTCCCAGTCAATCTCATAGCGCAATCCCCGGTTTACAAGGGGCACATCCGCAACAGTTCTGTTATTGCGCTCTATTGCCATTTTAAAAGGATAGTATACGGGCGTGAAAATAATCACGCCGTCACCGGGCTGGGAATAGGCGCGAATTGCGTGGAAAAAGGCTGTCACAACACCGGGAGTCGGTACATTCCATTTCATATCAACCTCCCAGCTGTGCCTTTTTTTCATCCAGCTGCGCACCGCCTCGTTATAGCTCTCCGTAGGGGAGGTGTAGCCGAGGGTTACTTTTTCCGCATCCAGAAAAGCGCGGATCCCTTCCATAATCCGGGGAGCGTTTTTCAGCTCCATATCGGCAACGGACAAGGGAACAATATTCTCCGGAACATCCGGATTTATCTTTTTCATTTCGTTCCATTTGCTTGATCCCAGCCCACTGCGGTTGATTACGTTTTCAAAATCAAATTTCATTTTGGTACAACCCTCCATCGTTGTTAAAATACTCCCCCACGTAAAAAATCTTCTTTTAATATTTTCTTTAGTCCCTCCAGGTCCAGAAAATCATATATAAACTGTTTTTTAAGCAAGGGCAGAGGAATATATTCATTATATTTATTATCTATCTGTATTTTGTCCGGCAGGGGTATCTCTTCAGGATTATCTATGTCCATAATCTTCTCAAAGGCATCGGCAAGAAGAGCAACAGCATCGCTGCCGGTCCGAAAATCAACCTCCAGATAGATGGAGGTTCTCCACAGTATTCTACTCTTTAGTCCAAATTTCAAGAGCAGAAAATGCAGTGTATACAGCTGCCGGGTGCCTACCCACGGAAATATGGCGTATTTTGTCTCCGAGAGCTTCGTTATCAGGTTATTCAGTATCCCCGAGTTTCTCGCCAGGAAGCGAATTTCACCCAGCCTTTCCCTGCAGCTTTCACTCAGATACGCAAAAGCCTCGTCACTCTCCAAAATACTCCTCATTTTTCGCACCAAGACAGTGTGCAGTTCGGCTGAAAAGTCCACATCCCAGTCAACAGTGGATATTCCGGGCACAAGTTTAACAAAAATAGTCTTCGCCTTCTCGTTCACCTCAACGGTTTCCCAGGTGCGTCCCGCAAGGGCAAAGCGGGTTTCCACCGGATAGAGCTTGTCCACTGTGCCTATGGCGCTGTTTTCGTCCTTTACAAGGTAGTATTCTGGCACCTTGAAAACCGCCAGAAAACGGTAATTATTTACAACCCTCTCGCCCTTTCTGCCTATAATGAGTCCGCCGTTTTCGGTCTCCTGTATGTGCTCAATTTCCAGCAGGTGCCTGAGCAGCCGCCTATAATCCTCCTGGGGGATATGGGAAAAGCTCTCCAGGCCCAGAATATCCCGGGCAAGCTTTTGCGCCGTGGACTCTCCGACGCTCAAAAGATGGCTCATAGTCTGATGGTAGAGCAAAAAATAGGGATACCGGTCCGGAGACAAAGGTTCTATCCACCTGAGCTTGGTATACAGCTCTATAATGGCTATGGTCCGTATGAAGCTCCAGTTTATGGGCCCCAGGGTATCTGAGGCGGTGGCGTGCACATCGTCTGTAAATGTAAACAGCAGCTGTGGAATCTGCCCCCGCCTGCCGCACCTTCCCAGCCTCTGGGCGAAGCTGGATACTGTTGCGGGAGAGCCAATTTGAACCACCTGGTCCAGGGAGCCGATGTCTATTCCCAGCTCCAGGGTAACGGTTGCGCCGGTCACAAGCTTTTCCTCCGAGTATTTCATCTCGTCTTCCGCCTGCTCCCTGAGCACCGCCGATATATTGCCGTGATGCACCCGGTATACATCGGGCGTTTTGTTTTTCAGGGCGATCTGACGTAGGTTTGCCATTACAAATTCCGTCTCTTCCCTGGAATTTGTGAAAATAATCGTCTTTTTATCCAGGGTCATATGATAGAGGTATTCATAATGCTCGGCAGAGCCGTTATCCACAGTTCTGCCGTCTGCTTCCTCATTTGTTTTCAGAAAACGCTCCACGAATAATCTGATCCTGCGTTTTCCCTCGTCTGACACGGGAGAGGCGCACTTGCGTCCGGTCCCCGAATTCAGCCATTTTTCGGCAACGGATATATCCCCCAGGGTGGCGGACAGCCCAATGCGGCGCGGTATATTGCCCGTCAGCTTCTGTAGGCGCTCCAGCAGGCACAAAACCTGAATTCCCCTGCCGTCCCGCATAAAATAATGAACCTCATCAATTATCACAAATCTGAGGTCTTTAAATAGGTTTATACATGCCCCCCGCTTGTGAATCATTAGGCTCTCCAGAGACTCTGGAGTTATCTGCAAAATCCCCTTTGGATTTTTTATCAGCCGATTTTTCTCCGAGAGGGACGCGTCCCCGTGCCATTTGGTAACCGGCAGCCCGGATTCAAGCAGCAGATAATCCAGCCGCTTGAACTGGTCGTTTATAAGGGCTTTCAGTGGACTTATATACAGCACACCCACCGAGGAGGAGGGCTTGTTGTACAGCTCGGTGAGCACAGGCAGAAAGGCCGCTTCAGTCTTCCCCGAGGCGGTTCCCGAAGACAGCAGCAGATTGTCATCACTGTCAAATATCACCCGGCAGGCCGAAACCTGAATATCCCTAAGCTCGGTCCATTTGTTCTGATAGATATAATCCTGTATATAGGGCGCCAACCGTTCAAACTCACTCATAATTATTAATACCTGTCCCCCGTTATCCGTCCTCTGGCTACTGTCTTCTGTTATATTTCAAACTCTGCGAATTCATCCTCAATCCTATCGGGAACTGTCACGTATTCGCCGCTGCCCAGAAACGACGCCGCATCTTTATCCGGATTTTGATACAGAATGTTCAGCAGCTCAATAAAATCCCTGATAATCTCCCTGGGTGTGATATGGGTGCTTGCGCCGACCCTGTTGTATTCCTCGGTGAGAAACGCCACCAGGTCCTCATGCCTGATCCTGGGAGTATAGTCAAACAGCTGACCATGCATAACGACGAGCTTTTCTATGAGCACATACATTTCCTCATGGGTGAGCATGCTCAGCCGTATTATCGGGGCCAGCATATCCTTTGCATCCTCCATTGCGTAGCGCCCCGCAGCCAGTCTTGAGCGCAGGGCTTCATAGCTGAAAACACCCTTATACTTATCCTCTATGCTCTGGGGAGTGCCCCCAATTAAAAAGCCGATATGCCTGGCCTTGCCCTGCAAAACATCATTATACATGGTGAGTATTTTTTCATAATTGTTCTGCCTTGTTATCGTATGGGCAATCTTAAAAATATTCACCAGCTCATCGACAATAATCAGCATCCCCTTGTACCCGGCGTGTACCACGAATAGGGCAAAGATTTTCAAAAAATCATACCAGTTATCGTCACCCACAATGAAGTTGATATCCAACTCGTTTTTTGCCTCGGTCTTTGTATGGTATTCCCCTCTGAACCAGCGGATTATATTGGACTTCATCCGGTCATCCGATTGATTATAGGCCCTGTAATAGAGCATGACGGCCTTTGCAAATTCAAACCCGTTGACCATTCCCTCAAGGCTGTTTATGACCTTGAAAATTTCTTTTTCCACCTGCTCGGTAAATTCCCCGGTCTCCTCCCGGCTGCCGCTTTCCAGCATTACCCGGGAGCGTATGCCGGATATCCACCTCTCAAGTATCAGGGGCAGGGCTCCCCCGTCGGGCTTTGTCTTGGTGGACATGTTTTTTATGAGCTCCTTATAGGTGGCCAACCCCTGCCCTTTTGTTCCCACAAATCGCCGCTCGGGTGAAAGGTCGCAGTCTACCACCACAAATCCCTTTTCGGTTGCATAATTGCGGATTGTCTGCAGCAAAAAGCTTTTGCCGCTCCCGTATTTGCCGACGATGAAGCGAAAGGCGGCACCTCCGTCCGATATAATGTCAATGTCGTGCAGAAGTGCGTTAATTTCCGCGTCACGTCCGACGGTTATATATTCCAGGCCTATTCTCGGCACAACGCCGCCCTTTAAAGCGTTTATAATGGTACTTGTAATGCGTTTTGGTGGAGTTTTATTTTTCACATTCCACAGCCTTTCTCAGGGTTTCAATATATTCATCGTATACTTCGATTTTGTCGGTAAATTCCAAAATCGTGTCCCCGGTAAAGTCGAGAGCCTTTTGATTTATTCCATCCAGGAGCACCTCCAGCATATAACCGCCGGCTTTGGCAAACTCATGCATGTTTTTTGCCGATGCGCCCTCCAGGATATTCCTCAGCGCCGTCAACTCAACCGGCTCAAGGGAGCCTGCAAAGTCTCTCCACACATCCCTATTGGCATCAGCCCCGGATATGATAGGCTCCCGGGTTGCTTCGACCATGACCTCCGCCACCAATTCCGGCGGCAAAATATCCTCCGATGGGAAAGACTCCTCCCGGGCGCCCTCCTGCTCGGGTGCATTTCTCCTGGAAATGATGATATTCTCGTTAAACTCGTCCTCCGGGACAATGAGCTTTTCCTGGGTAATCAGCGCTTTTTCCCTGATTCTTTCCAGATTGCTCTCGTCCACCCTTATGACCGTCCTTTTTGAGTTTACATAATATTCTTTAATGGCCTTGTCAATCGCCTCTAAGAAACCCTTACTCCCTATCCCGGGCAAAAGCCCGTCCAGGAGCCCCTTGTCGATTTTTTTATCACTGGCGGTCAGCTTATATCTGAATTTCTCCGCCCTGCGCAGAAGCTGCTCCATGCGCCTGAAAACATACTCCAAAATATACCTGCCATTGGCATGATATATCCCGCTCCTGCAATATGTCCATCTGCCGTTTTTATAGCGGAATATCATTTCCTCGGACAACTCAACGAGTTTTGTGTTCCGGGGATGATGCCCGGGCCTCATGTAAAAAATAGCGTTGGCAAAGGGGCGCCATGTGAACTGACTGCTCCTGTCAAATATCAGGTCGTTAAATTTCCTGTCTACCTTTCCCAACAGCTCATTGAGTTTTTTTATGATATGGTTAAAACACTCATTGAGCATTTTTTCATTTTCCGGGGTATAGAAAATTGATTTTTTTATATTGTACACGGATATACGGCTGTAATAGTCCATGGTATACCTGTCGGTACTCACGGTATAGTATTTCTGCAATAAGGGCTCTCTTTGCAGCAGTTCATCAAAGGTAGTGCGGCATTTGTTTAAAACATAATAGTCCCTTATCCACACCGCCATGTATTTATCCAGCCTGTTTGTGTATTTTTTATAGGCCTTCCAGATATGGATGAGTTTATTTAACCCGTCCTCCCCGTCTGAAACACCGATATCATTAATAAGCTCATAAATGTATAGAAAAACATAGGAAAGGTCGGTCTGGCATATATCTCCTCTGCGCACCCGGCTCCTCCATGTAAAATAAGTCCGCAGCTGCTCATAGGACATCATCTGATAGTTTGGAAAATACATTTGAAACTGGGCGGCACCCTCATAATCATCCTCGAAATCGGCCATGAACACAGCCTGTTTGTAGAATAAACGCTCCCGATATCCGCCTGTAAAAAGCACGTTTTTATAGGTCTCTCCAACCATCTGCTTCATACGGTTTAGCTTTTCCCGTACAGGGTCATAGGGCTGCCGGGCTTTGATTTCCTTCGCAGGCCTTATAAGCTCCCTTATGCGCTCATCTTCTTCACCACTGATACCGTCTTCAATAATCACCTCGGCAAAGTCCGCTGTGAACGGCCGTTTATTCGTTCGGTCTTTGAGCCGGGCAATCACTTCATTTACCTGCCTGATGATTTCCTGTTTGTTTGTCAGCATTATCATTCACCCTCAGCTGCTTGCCCTTCGAGCCGGGTTCTTCCTATATTTGTTATTAAGTTTAAACCACATTATCCCCATAGTCAAGACATATGTTCGATGCTTAATTCCTATTGATTTATTTATAAATTCGTTGTATATTTCTGACATAACAGTGGTTTTGCGTATTCTTCGGGTTGTTTAAAATCAAAAGCTTACTCCGTTCAATCTGATATAACGGCGAGACGGGCGCTTACATGGCGCGAAACGGCATTCGCTACGGCAAACCACTATTCCAAAGCTGTGACAATCCCGGAACCGGAGGCAGACAACACCTCGTATTTGTTTTACAAAAAGTGTGGGTTTTCCAGCGGAAGATTAATACTCGAGACCACTCTGCCGACCGGGAAATATGACTGTCCGGAAGGCACATACTCAAATCACATACCGGAGTCCGTAATAAAATCCAAACCATTTATATTCGGATTGTCCCAGGCCTCGTCACGACATATGTGGGAGGTGGCAAATAGAAGACCAAAAGACTATGACAAAATGACACCGACTGTTATCCTGGGTGACGGGAGCTGTATTCAGCTGAGTTATTTTCAGGGAAATGATACGGCTCTGGCTCTGTATTGGAGCAGCTCACCCAAAAAAGAGATTATCAAAAGCATTTTAGGCCTTGGCTATGAAAATGGCTTAAAAAACATAGAGTTTTTATTCTTTGAAGAGCACAGACATTTTTTCGAGGATGTGCCTGTGGAAAAATGCAGTGTTGAATTCTATAAGCCTGTGCAATAAGCAGATACCACTGACCAATGAAAGAGAACACAATTATCCGGGCGCACTGTTTCAAATTTCGCAGTGCGCCCGGTCGTTATTTAAGATACTCGCAGGGGGCGGCTTCCCGGACGCCCCGGTAAATCGGATATGTCATTATATACCTTGCTATACCAAAGTCCAACAGGGTTTATCAGGTTATGCTTTTTGTTTTAGCATGTATAGTGTACAATGATATGGTCTAAAAAAAGAAGAAGCTGACCCCTAACTGTGGTAAAATGGTAAGTGCTAACAAACCAATCACAGAAAGGGATAGCTTCTATGAAAAGAATAGCACAAAAA
>JAAYOP010000044.1 GCA_012520295.1 Clostridiales bacterium
GCTTTGGTATATAAAAGCCGTGCAACACATGTCGGATAGTTTTCCCGGCTAAAGGGCTGATATTTAATATCCAGTACTTAATATTCTAGCACAGATTTACATAATTTACAATGCGGAGTCCTCCGGCTTTATGTCTCTTCTTTTTTCTATTTCCTTATGCAAATAATCAAGGGCCTCCGACAACCCTCCCAGGCAGTCAATTATGCCTTCGTTGACAGCCTCCTCCCCATAAATAACGCTCCCAACATCGGTGGTAAGCTCTCCTGTTTTCAGCATCAGCTCAAGGAGCCTCTCTCTTGATATTCCTGAGTTGCCTGTTATAAACTGCAATATCCTCTCCTGTATTTTTTCAAAATAATTGAATGTCTGGGATACGCCTATGACAACTCCGTTGAGCCTGACAGGATGAATCGTCATTGCTGCCGAAGGTGCTATAAAAGAGCGCTTCGCCGCCACGGCCAGAGGCACGCCTATGGAATGGCCACCCCCCAGGACAAGGGAGGCCGTAGGCTTGCTCATGCTGGCTATCAGCTCGGCTATGCCCAGACCCGCCTCAATATCTCCGCCCACCGTATTTAGCAGCACAAGAAGCGCGTCAATCTCGTCGCTCTCCTCAATGGCAGCCAGCATGGGCATGACATGTTCATATTTCGTGCTTTTGGTATTTGAAGGTAGGAGCATGTGGCCTTCTATCTGTCCGACTATGGTAAGGCACTGTATTGTGCCTTTTTCCGATTTTGCCGTGGAGGTACCCAGCTGAACAATGCTCTCCCGCTCTTCTTTGGTATTTCCTTCCGAATGGTTTTCCCTGTATTCGTCCTTATCCATATCTGGCATCCAATTCTCCGGCGAGTGTATAATCCCTGCTAAGTCCCTATCATTTTTCACCGGTAAAATGATAGGACGACGGGTACAAAATCCCTCTGTCTTATTTTTTCAGACAGAGGGATTTTTATACCCGTTATTGAATAAACGAAATTTTCCGGTCCAATCAACCCGTTAATTATTCTTGAATAACGCCTTTATACCTTTATATGTCATATAAAGATCCGCCTTGGAGATTATCTCATAGGGTGCGTGCATGGATAAGACCGGAACGCCCGCGTCAATAGTATCAATATTGCGAACGGCCGTAAACATGGCAACGGTTCCTCCGCCGCCCTGGTCCACCTTGCCCAGCTCACCCATCTGCCAGATAACACCGTTTTCAGAGAAAAGCTTGCGGAGTTTTGCAATGACTTCCGCCGAAGCGTCGGAAGCGCCGGATTTTCCTCTCGAACCCGTATGTTTTAATATGCTCAGCCCATAATTCAGCTGCGCATTGTTTCTTTTGTCGGAAACCTCCGGAAAATTGGGGTCAAAGGCATTGCATACATCGGTCGAAAGGCAGAAGGAATTGGCAAAGCACTCGTATATAGTGGTTCCTTCCGACTGGCAGAGGTCGGACATAAAGCAGTCAAAATAGGCCGACTTCATGCCAGTGACGCCCTCAGAACCTATTTCCTCTTTGTCCACCAACAGACATACGGCTGTTTTTTCGGGCATATCCTGCTCCAGCACGGCCATAAGCCCACTGTAGGCACAAACCCTGTCGTCATGCCCATAGCCACCGATAAGAGACCTGTCAAATCCGATTTCCCTTGTGTCAAAGGCCGGAACCACCGACAGCTCAGCCGAAAGGAAGTCCTCCTCAGTCACGCCGTATTTTTCATTCAAAATCTTAAGAATCTGCATCTTGACCTTGCTCTCCCCTTCATCCTTGAGGGGTCTGCTTCCGACAATGACATTGAGTCCTTCTCCGGTTATTCCTTCCGCCATGGTCTTTTTCATCTGGTCGGCTCCCAAATGGGGCAAAAGGTCGGTTATGGTAAACAGGGGGTCTCCCTTATCCGGCCCGATGCTCACATCCACCTTCGTGGCGTCCTTTTTCACGAAAACTCCGTGCAGCTCAAGGGGGATGGCCACCCATTGGTATTTTTTTATGCCTCCGTAATACCGGGTTTTGAATAAAGCTATTTCCGAGTCCTCATACAGCGGATTTTGCTTCAGGTCTATACGGGGAGCGTCCACATGTGCCGCAACCAGGTTGACACCATCCTTCAGGGGCGCCTTTCCCATAACGACCAGCGTCAGCGCCTTATCGCGATTTATATCATATACCTTATCGCCCGGCTTTAACTTCTTACCATAAACATAGGGCTTAAAACCGGCGGCCTCGGCAAGCTTTACCGCCTCCTTCACGGCGAGCCTTTCCGTCTTCGCCTTTGTCAGAAAATCAATATATCCTTCGGCAAATTTCTCACATGACACTATCTCTTCATCGCTCATAAGCTCATATGCGTTTTTCTTTTTGTACAACAAATGCTCATATTGGGACTTCTTCTTTTCGTTACTGCTCTCCGACATGGTTATCCTCCTAATCAAATTTTATTGTCGCAAATATTTAGTCATGGCTTTTTCAATAATTTCAAGGCCGGCACGAAGCTCGTCTCTCTCTATTGTAAGAGCCGGCATAATCTTTAAAACACAGTCTTTTCTGCCTGCCCGCTCAATGATCAGTCCAAGGCGGAAGCACTCGTTAGCCACCTTGCCGCTGAGACTCTCATCGCCCAGGGCTTCAAAGTCTATACCGTGTATCATACCGGTACCTCTGTGTTGAAGCCTGTCGTCAAGAGTCAGAAGACGGGTCTTTACAAACTGACGGATAAACTCTTCATTCTGCTTTGTCTTGCCCTCCAGGTCCAGCATTTCCCTGAGCTCCAGCGCGGCCTTTGCCCCTATGAAGGCAACCTGATTTCCCCTGAACGTGCCATTGTGCTCACCGGGGCTGAATATATCAAGCTCCGGTTTCATAAGCAGCAGGGACATGGGAAAACCATAGCCGCTGATGGCCTTGGACAGGGCCACCATATCCGGAACTATGCCCGCTTCCTCAAAGGAAAAAAATCTGCCTGTCCTGCCGCACCCCACCTGAATATCGTCTATTATCATCAGAACATCCTGCCTGTCGCACATTGCCCTGAGCCGGCGCAGGAATTCGGGCTCCATGGGCCATACCCCGCCTTCGGCCTGCACAGTTTCCAGGATTATCGCCGCCGGCTTCATAACACCCGAATACTCGTCTGTGATAATGTTTTCAATATATTCAATGACATCTCCCTTAAAACTGCAGGGATGGGGCACGAAGGTCACATCCGTAAGCTGCACTCCCGCGCCGGCCCGGACAGTTTTCCCGCTGGTAACGGAAAGGCTGCCCATGGTCATGCCATGAAAGGAGCCTGTGAAAGCAAATATGCCGGGCCTGCCCTTTACCTTTCTGGCAAGCTTCAGGGAAGCCTCCACGGCATTGGTGCCGGTAGGAGCGCAGGACAGCAATTTGTAATCATAGCCAGCAGGCTTTAAAACCTTTTCCTCAAAAGCCAGGAAAAATTCTTCTTTTGCCTCCGTGAACATATCAAGAGCATGGGATATTCCATCGTTTGCGATGTAGTCGATAACTTTTTTCTTTATGTACTCGTTGTTATGGCCGTAGCTGAGGGCACCCGCGCCGCTGAAAAAATCAATGTACTCTCTCCCGTCCCTGGAATACATTTTCGACATTTTGGCCCGGACAAAAACCGTCGGAAAACTCCTGCTGTATGATCTTACGTTTGATTCCAGCCGCTCTAATATGTCCATATTATTAAACCTTCTCCCATAGAATTTTTTTAAATTGCTCGGAGCACAGCCTCTTAAATTCCTCCACTGTTCCGTTATTGTAAAGAACCAAATCGCAGTTTTTTTCAAACCATTCCTGAGGCTTTTGAGCCCTCAGTCTCAGTCTTGCGTATTCCTCGCTTATGCCCTCTCTTATCATAATCCTTTTTATTCGCGTATCATCGGGGGCGACGATCCCCACAACTGTGTCACACAGCTCATTCAGGCCACTCTCAATGAGGGCAATGGCATCTATGCCAACCGCTTCCCGGCCGCACTGCCTCTCCTCTTCTATTATCCTTTTGACCTCTCTGTCCACATATTTATGGGTAATGGCATTTAACTTTTCCAACAAATCCGGGGAAGAGAAAACCATTTTACCCAGCTTCTTGCGGTCAACAAAGCCGTTTATTACAACACCTTTAAAGCTTTCATCAATTTCGGACTTCATATCCTCGTTTTTTTCAAGCAGCTCATGGTATAACCTGTCACAGTCTATTACGCGGGCCCCCAGTTCCTCCAGCACTTTGAGAGCCGTTGTCTTGCCCGAGCCCGTCCCACCGGTTATTCCGACAATTTTCATCTTCATACCTCAATCACATTGAAGCCCGCGGCCTTCAAAAGCCTGTTGGCAACGGCAAGGCCTACGCCCTTGGTCTCCTTGGGCATACGCGCATATATAACCGCCGGGCGTCCCCTGTCCAGCTCCCTTAATCCAGAAAACAGGTTTCTTGCCTGCGCGGCGCTGTCGCCCTCCTTACCGTAGGCCAGTATTCTTCCTGCGTCAAAAAATTTCTCCTCACCGTCAAAGCAGAGCACCGCCGCATTCTCACCCCCGTTTTCGTTAAAATACCTGGCTGCGTCCACGGTATTTCCCCTGAGTATTACCACCTGGGCTCTGGGAGCATAGTGCCTGTATTTCATGCCAGGAGCCCTGGGCTTGTCCTCCTTAAATGCAGACAGCAGAACACTGTCCAGGATGACGGGGCCTATTACCTTCTCAATCTGTTCCGGCGTTATCCCTCCGGGTCTGAGTATCGCGAAGGGTTTTACTGAAAGATCGATAATAGTGGACTCCAGTCCCACCCGGCACCTTCCTCCGTCCACAATGGCTCTTATCTTTCCGCCAAGGTCACTCACAACATGGCCAGCCTCAGTGGGACTGGGGCTGCCCGATATGTTGGCCGAGGGGGCCGCTATGGGCACTCCGGCAAGCCTGATAATCTCAAGGGCTACCGGATGATCGGGACATCTGACTGCCACAGTGTCCAGCCCTGCGGAAACGAAATCCGGAATAATGCTCTTTTTTCTTAAAATCATTGTAAGGGGGCCCGGCCAGAAGCGCTCTGCCAGCCAGTCCGCTTCCGGCGGCACATCCCGGCAGTATTCACGCAGCTGCATGGCATCGGCGATATGAATTATCAGAGGGTTGTCCAAGGGCCGACCCTTGACCTGATAAATCCTTTTGACAGCGGCTTCATCAAGAGCGTTTGCTCCAAGACCATAGACTGTTTCCGTGGGTAAGGCCACCAGCTGACCGCCTTTAATGAGCTCAGCCGCCCGAGCCAGCTTTTCAGCGTCCTTTTTAATATCCTTAACAAGCAACAGCTCTGTTTTCACGATTTACTCCGTTTCTGAAATAAAGCTTTGGTCCGCCTTTTAAGACAGGGATTTTATTGGTATTAAAAGGACTTCAGCTTTCAAAGTTTTGAAGCTTTTCCGCCTGGGCGGCGGTTATAAGGGCCTCTATCAGCTCGTCCATATCCCCGTTTAATATTTCCTCAATTCTATACAGCGTGAGCCCTATCCTGTGGTCGGTCACTCTGCCCTGAGGATAGTTGTAGGTTCTGATACGCTCATTTCTCATACCTGTTCCCACCTGGCTTTTTCTCTCCGCGGCAATTGCAGCATTCTGCTTTTCCATCTCCATTTCATAGAGCTTCGAGCGCAGAATTTTCAAGGCTTTTTCCCTGTTTTTGTGCTGGCTTCGCTCATCCTGGCACTCAACAACAATGCCGCTGGGAATATGGGTTATGCGGATTGCGCTTTCCGTCTTGTTGACATGCTGCCCGCCTGCGCCGCTGGCGCGGAAGGTGTCTGTCTGAAGGTCATTGGGGTTGATTTCCAGCTCCACCTCGTCCGCTTCCGGCAAAACAGCGACGGTCACGGTGGAGGTATGAATCCTGCCTGAGGCCTCCGTATCCGGAACCCGCTGGACCCTGTGGACCCCGCTTTCATATTTCATGCGGGAATACGCGCCCTCACCCTCGATCATGAAGCTGATTTCCTTGAGTCCGCCCAGCTCCGTCTCATTTATATTCATAATCTCAGTCTTCCACTTCTTTCGCTCTGCATACATGCTGTACATGCGAAAGAGGGAAGCGGCAAACAGAGCCGCCTCGTCTCCGCCCGCCCCGCCTCTGATTTCAACAATAACATTTTTCCTGTCGTTGGGGTCCTTCGGCAAAAGCAGCACCTTTAGCTTTTCTTCCAGCGCTTCCATGGAAGCCAGGGCGTTTTTGTATTCCTCCAGAGCCATTTCTCTGAAATCCGGCTCGGCGCTATCGTCATCAGCTATTGATTTTGCCTCATCCGCGGCATTTTTATGCCTGACGTATTCCCTGTAGGCCTCTACAATCGGGGCAATTTCCTTCTGCTCCCGGGATATCTTCATTATCGCTGTAGGGTCGTTATACACCTCCGGGCTTGCCATGAGGGCTTCCATCTCGTTGTATTTCTCATCTATAAGCTTTAATTTATCAAGCATAGTTTCAGCTCCGTTTTTTGACTGCAGTATTCTTCAATAGGCATATTATCACCGGTAGATTATTTCGTCAATAAACCGGCGTTTCAATTTTTCGCGTCAGATTATTCCGAAAAACATCAATATAACTCCCAGTCCTTCCCTTATAAAGTGGTTGAGCTTAAGGGTCGGCATGGATGTTTCGGCGGCTACTCCCACCGGGTCAATTCCCAGTCTCTCTGCAATTTTTTTGGACCTGTAAAGGTGGTATTCGCTTGTCACAATCCCTATTGATGAGGTTTTTGTACCTCCGGCGTCCTTTATTTTTTCAAGGGAAAAAGCAATATTTTCCTGAGTGCTTTCCGACTCCTCCTCTTTGATAATCCTCTCCTGGTCAATCCCGGAATCCACAAGAAAATCAAACATTGCCTGGGCTTCGGTGATATGCTCCCCCGGCCCCTGCCCGCCGGAAACCACGGCTACGGTTTCAGGGTTTTCATTGAGGTATGTAAGGGCCGCGTCCAGACGGTCACGCAGTGACAGGGATGGAACCGTCCCGTTTACTCCCGCGCCCAGTACTATCAGGTAATCCACACCGGGCACGTTATCTGTCTTCGCTGCCCCCACCATATGAATTTCCGCCAGTACGAAGGCAACTGCCGCCAAAAGCAGCAGCCCCGTCGCGGCTGTGCCAATTATTCTCGCCAAATTCTTATATCGGCGCGCCAACAGGCAGACAAGACGATAAAAAACTATTACGACTCCCAGTCCCAAAAAGAACATGGCAAGGATACCATGCCCTGTGAAAAATAAGCCGAAATCAAATGCCAAAAAGAAACATATAAATGCCGGTATTATATATAAAAGCGAAAATGCGTTAAATTTTTTCTTTGCCAATTAAAACAGCCCTTTCAATCCTTTCCCTCTGAAAGCTTGTCCCATCTTATATACTTTTCCTCCAGCAGCTTTTCCACTTCACTCTTTTCATCAAACAGCTGGCTGAGCTTTATATAATCTGTGGCGTTTTCTTCGATTTGGGCATCCAAAGCCTTGATTTTCTCGTCCAGTTCAAAAATCTCCTTTTCCAGCTCTGCCAGAACCTTCCCGGGATTTGCCGGTCTCGAGGCCCTCTTTGCCGGGCCTCCCATGCCGCGCTGTGTACGGCTTTGCCGCTGCCTTTCTCTTTCCGCTGCTATCCTGTTCTTATTATAGGCTTCAAAATCACCTTCAAAATCATAAATTCTCCCGTTTTTCAGCTCCCATATCCGGGTGGCGAATCGGTTTATAAAGTACCTGTCATGGGAAACGAACAGCAGCGCTTCCTCATAGTTTTCAAGTGCGTTTTCTATCCACTCACGGGAATCGATATCCAAATGGTTTGTGGGCTCATCCAAAACCAGCAGGTTTATATCCTCCTGCATAAGTATACAGAGCCTGAGCCTGCTCAGCTCTCCGCCGGACAGGACAGAAACCGATTTGAAAACATCATCTCCGGAAAACTTAAATGTTCCCAGCATGTTTCTTGCGCTTTGGGGCGTACAGTCGGTCTCATATATAACCGTGTCCAGAACCGAAAGCCCCGGGTTTTCAAATCTGATTACCTGGGGAAGATAGGCCGGCCTTACCGCGGGTCCCAGCCTTACAAAGCCCTTGTCAGCTTTCTCCAGGCCGAGAAGGATGTTTATAAATGTGGTTTTCCCGGTACCGTTATCCCCGATTAAGGCAATGCGCTCGCCCCCCTTGACATAAAGCTCCACATCCTGAAAAAGCACCTTGTCGCCAAAGGATTTGCTCAGCCCTTTTGCCTTTATAAGCTCATCGCTGAAAAATTCTTTTTCGGAAAACCTGGCCTGCAGCTTTTTTTCCCTGTCAGGGCGCTCCAGCTGCCTTATTCTCTCCGCCCGCTTTTTTATGGCTAAGGATTTCTTCATGAGCCTCTTATTGCCCGTCCCCCACTGGTATAACCTGTCCGCGGCCTCCTCCAGTCTCTTTGCCTCCTTTTCCTGGAGCTCATATCGTTTGAGGCGTTCTTCATAGCGCGCCACCTTTTCCCTGGCGTAAAAGCTGTAGTTTCCGCTGTAAAACTCAGCCTTTCCCTTAACTATCTCCACTATCCGGGTAACAGTCCTGTCGAGAAAATACCTGTCATGGGATATTATCAGGACTGTTCCTTTAAACTTTTGAACATAATCCTCCAGCCACTCGGTAGCCCGCATATCCAGGTGGTTTGTTGGCTCATCCAGCAGGAGAATATCGGTTTTCTCCAGGATGAGGCGCGCCAGATTCACCCTGGTTTTCTCCCCTCCGCTGAGGCTTGAAAAAAGCTGGCCTCGCATATCCTCCGAGATCTCCAGGCCGTTTGCCACCTTATCCAGCTCATACTCCGTCTCATATCCGCCAAGACTCTCATATTCAATTGCAAGCCTGTCGTATTCCGCTGCATCAAATTCCCCGCCCGCAGCCATCACAGTCTCCAGCTTTTCCATTTGAGTCTTGATTTCCCGCTGACGACTGAAGGCGGATCTGAGCACATCCTCCGTTGTAAAATCCTCGGGATAGACGGGTATCTGGGAAATCAGCCCTACTTTTTTCCCCGTACCCACAATAAACTCGCCCTGGTCGGATTCCATCTGACCGGCGATAATTCTGAAAAGGGTGGTTTTACCCGCTCCGTTTTTTCCCAGCAGCCCAACCTTTTCGCCTTCATATACGTCAAAAGTCAGGCCGTCCAATATGTTTTTTCCTATTTCAAAGGCTTTCACTATGCCCTTTACAGCTATATCAATCATTTTAATACTGCTCCGTTACGGGGCTCTTTTACTTCCTACAGATACCTTAACCATACGGGCAATTAAACAGGAGACAGGGTTTAAACCACGTCTCCCGTTTTTTTCGGCGATAAAGCCTTCGGGCTGCATCGTTTAGGAACGGCCCCTTCTATTTTGTTCCGAATATCCTGTCCCCCGCGTCTCCAAGACCGGGCACAATATAACCGCGTTCATCCAGCCTTTCATCCAGCGCGGCAATGAAAATATCTATATTGGGGTGGTCGCCCCGCACTCTCTCCACTCCCTCGGGAGCGGCAATAATACTCATAAGTTTGATGTGCCTGCAGTCATAGTCCTTCAGGAAGGTTATCGCAGCCGACGCAGTTCCTCCTGTAGCCAGCATGGGATCGAGAACCAAAACATCCCTTTCGGCAATGTCGTTGGGAAGCTTGCAGTAATACTGGACGGGTTCCAGGGTTTCCGGGTCCCTGTAAAGCCCGATATGTCCAACCTTCGCTCCGGGTATCAGCTCCAAAATACCGTCAACCATGCCCAGCCCGGCACGGAGTATGGGAACAACGGCCATCTTTTTCCCCGCTATTCTCTTTGCCTTAGCGACAGCAATCGGCGTTTCAATCTCAACTTCCTCAACGGGCATGTCTCTGGTGGCCTCATAGCACATCAGATTTGCGATTTCAGACACTATTTCACGAAATTCCTTCACCGATGTGTTCTTGTCCCTCAGCATTGTCACCTTATGCTGCAGTAGCGGATGATCCAGTATATGCACTTGCCCCATTTTCTGCTCCTTTCGCCGTGCTGCGCCGGCATCTGGTATTTTAAGTGATAAATCAAAAACAAACAGTAATAACCCTAATTATCTGCACTGCCTTTTTCTCGTTTTTCCCGCTCAGCTCTTTCTCTTTCCGCCTGAGAAGGGCGCAGATATACAGGTTCGGGCTCGTCGTATTCGCCCTTGTCCCTCCCCATTGCGGCCAGGGCCACTCCCCAGGCGTTTTGATGCCTGAAGCTCTCGGGCGCCAGTACCAGCCTGTCCCCGACAAAACCACTCAAAATATTATAGCACAATTCAGCGCCGTCTCCAATAAGGAAAACGGATTTTTCAACATTTTTTAGTTCATTTCCCAATGCCTCAATGGACACCGCTCTATCAGGGCATAATCTGATTAGTTTTCCGGATTTGTCTGAACTGGTACAAAAAAGGGCATTGTAAACCTGTGAGCGCCTGGCGTCCATTACGGAGCATACTATATGGTCTTCAATGTGAGAGGCCTGCCATGCCATAGCCTCCAGGGTCGATACCCCGCAGCCGGGTATATTTGCCCCCCACTTCAACCCCTTTGCCGTTGCACATCCTATCCTTATACCCGTGAAGGAACCGGGCCCCCTTGACACGGCAATCAGGTCAATATCCCCAATTGTCATCTCGCAGTTTAAAAGCATTGCCTCTATCATGGGTAAAAGGGTGCGGCTGTGGGTCAGCCCGGTTTTCTGAAAGTACAGGGCCACCTGGCTTCTGCCCTCGGCAATGGCACAGGATGCCGCTTTTGCTGAAGAATCAATTGCTAATATTTTCAAGGCTGCCACCTCATTGCTCTATTTCTATCAGGCGGGTATTCCCGTCTATCGGCGTTATGGATACCCTTATGGTGTCCTTGTCAAAGGCACTGTCAACATTTTCGCTCCACTCCACTGCGCATATGCCTCCCCGGTCCTGGTAATCCTCCCAGCCTATGTCAAAAAGCTCCTGAGCAGAGCTTAGCCTGTACATATCAAAATGGAACAGCGGAACAGAGCCTGAATACTCATTTACTATGGTAAATGTGGGACTGGTAACCATGTCGGTTACACCCAGCCCTTCCGCCATTCCACGGACAAAGGCTGTTTTTCCCGCGCCCAGGTCTCCATAAAGGGCCACCGTGTCGCCGGGCTTCAGCCTCATTGCCAGCTCCCTGCCCGCTTTCTGAGTTTCCTTTTCGCTTTTGCTTATTATTTTCATATCCATTACCTGCGACTCTCAAGGCGGATTTTGATAAGCTCCGCTGATAATGCCGAGATTATAGCACTAAATACCCTGTTGTTCAAATAATTGTTTACTACATACCCTTTTAATGATAAAATACAGTAGATTTAAGCTGATTGAGTAAAAAATATGGTTAAATACCTTCCTAGATATATTTAGTTTGCCATTTTCGGCAAGGCATCCGCCATTATGCTTCTTTAAGAAGCAAAGCGAGAGGTTTTAAATTGAAAAGAGCTGTTTCGGTTATAAAAGAATACATAAAAACGTCTGATATGCTGCTTCTTTGTCTGTGCATATGCTCCAGCATATATGGTCTGTTTCTGATATACAGCGCGACGCGCACCTATGAAACCAATGAATACATGCATGTTCAGATTATAGCCATAATTATCGGTATTTTTCTTTTCATTGTCATGTCCCTGATTGATATCGAGCTGATTGCCGAGAAGTGGATTTTTCTACTCCTTTTTAACATTCTTTTCATTTCGACTCTTTTTATCTGGGGCGTAGAAGGCGGAACCGGCAATAAAAGCTGGCTTCGGTTTTTTAACATTGGCATCCAGCCCGCAGAGGTGGTAAAGGTCTCCTTTGCCGTCCTGCTGTCAAAACAGCTGGCAGTCCTGAAAGAATCCAGACAGGGAATAAATTCAGTCCCCTCTGTATTGATGCTTGTTTTGCATTTCGGCTTTATGTTCATGCTCATAATAGTCTCCTCAAGGGACCTGGGTTCGGCCCTTGTCTTCGCGGTCATATTCATCGCTGTCCTATTTGCCGCTGGAATAAAGGCCATATGGTTCTTCCTGGGCACTATCGTCGTAGCGGCCATGTCTCCTCTGATATGGAACAATCTGCTTTCCGACTACCAGAAGGCGCGAATCCTGGCACCCTATTTCCCGGAAACGGTGGATCCGTCGGGGCTGGGAGTTACCTGGCAGGCCAATCAGAGCAAGATTATGCTGGCCTCCGGCCAGTTGACCGGTCAGGGCTATCTTAAGGGAACGCAAACCCAGTCCTCCATGATGCCATTTAAACACACAGACTTTATCTTTGCCGTTGCCGGAGAAGAGCTGGGCATGATAGGATGCTGTGTAATAATACTCCTTTTGGTGGCAATCATACTGCGCTGCCTGTATGTGGGGGTAAAGTCGAAAAGCTACATGAGCATGATGGTGTGCTCCGGAGTTGCCGCCATGCTCATATTTCAGACCTTTGAAAATATAGGGATGTGCATAGGAATAACGCCCGTTGTAGGCATAACCCTCCCGTTTTTCAGCTACGGAGGTTCTTCTGTCATGACCACCTTTGCCGCCCTTGGAATTGTCTCTGGCATCAGGATGCGGCCAAACACAGTGGCCCACAGGCAGCTCCGGTAGGAATTTTTTCGACTATAGGAGGTTAAAATGAACGAGGTTTTAGTAACGGGCAACACTCTGCCCGAGGCATATCACAACGCCCTGCTGGCTCTCAGCCGGGAAGGACAAATAACTCCTGTTTCTGATTACGACACCACACAAAAAGAGCTGTCTTTAACGATGGTAGTTAAAAACCCTCTCAGCGAGCCGATGATTTCAAGGTGCTTTATCGGCGGAGCACGGGATCTGGAGCAGTACAGGCAGGAGATTCTTGACGGGATCCTCGATTTTGAAATAGAAAATGGCAACTGGGACTATACCTATCACAGCAGGATGGCCGAGCAGTTTGACTTCATACTTTCCGAGCTCAGACGAAACCCTGATTCCAGACGGGCTGTCATCGATGTGCGGGACTGGAGGACAGACTCCATAAAAAGCAATCCCGCCTGCCTGCAGCACATCCAGTATCTTATCAGGGACGGGAAGCTGCACTGCAAGGTGCTATTCAGATCAAACGACGCGGCCAAGGCTTCTTTTATGAACGCCTTCTCTCTGATAATGCTGCAAAAACGCTTCGCCGAAGAGCTGGGTGCCAAAATGGGCACCTACACCCACAGGGCAAACAGCTATCATGTGTATGAAAAGGACTTCCCTCTGCTGGAGGGCTATGTAAAGAGAATTTCCGGCGGCGGGGATATCACATATTATTATGAGGGGGACTGGGCCCTTCAAATGGAGGACGCAAAAGAGGAGATTGCTCAATTCGTAAGAAAAAGAAAGGAAAAAATAGGGGCGGGATGATGGCATCCCGCCTTTTTCAGCTATAGCCCCAGTATGGCCCGGGCAATTGCAAAATAGACCAGCAGAGCGCCGATATCAACAATCGTTGTTATCAGGGGGCCCGATACTATTGCCGGGTCCAGTTTTATGATGCGCACCAGCATGGGAAGCGTGCCGCCGATAATCTTTGCCATCATAATTGTAGCAACCAGACTGATGGAAACCGCCAGCGCCATCATCTCGCTGTCAGGATAAAGAATGATGATTCTCATATAGTTTGCAACAGCCAGCACAATGCCAACAATGATGCTGACTCTTATTTCCTTCCAAAACACCTTCAGAATATCCCTTGTCTTTATATCCCCCACTGCCATGGCGCGAATTATGAGGCTTGAGCTTTGAGAACCTGCGTTCCCTCCCGTATCAGTAAGCATCGGCACCATGGCAACTAAAAGAGGTGCTGCGGCTAATATGTTTTCATAGTGAAGCAGAATGCTTCCTGCCAGTGTGCCTGAAATCATAAGTATAAGCAGCCAGAACACGCGGTTTTTTGCCAGCGTAAAAACCCCTGTTCTTATATACGGACGTTCCGACGGGGTCATGGCAGCCATTTTTTCAAAGTCTTCGGTGGTCTCCTTTTCGATGACGTCTATGATATCGTCTACGGTTATTATGCCCACAAGCCTGTTTTCGGTGTCTACAACGGGCACCGCCAAAAGGTCATACTTTGCAAACATGTTCGATACCTGCTCCTGGTCATCGGTAGTCATGACCGAGATTACCCTGGTATCCATTATATCGGATATTTTCGTCTCATAGTCGGAGAGCAGGAGCTCCTTGACGTTCACCACACCTTCCAGTTGCCTGTTTTCGTTTACCACATAGCTGGTATATATGGTCTCCTTACCCTTCCCCGTCCTCCTTATCCTATCGAAGGCCTGCATCACATTCATGTATTTTTTTAAATCAATAAATTCCGCCGTCATAATGCTTCCGGCCGAGTTTTCCGGGTACTTGAGAAACTGGTTTATTAAGTCCCGGGTCTCGCTGGACGCGTTTTTCATCACTCGCTTGACCACATTGGCGGGGAGCTCTTCCAGCATATCAACCACATCGTCCACAAAAAGCTCGTCCAGTATATAGGATATCTCCCTGTCGGTTATGAGGTTTATTACCTTCTCCTGTTCCTCAACGTCCATATATGAGAATGCGCCAGCGGCCAGTTCCTTTGGAAGCATCCTGAATACAACAACAATCTCATTTGAAGGAACTGTCTCTAAAAACTCCGCAATGTCGGCTGTATTCATGTTGATGAGCTTCTGTCTGAGCTCAATTATTTTCTTGTTATCCAGGAGTTCAAGTAATTCATCATATTTTTTTTCCATAATTGTTCCTCTTTTCGTTCCTTCTAAAGCTTATTATATTTAGCGGATATCAGACGATTTTGGGGCTCATAATCCACTCCTGACCCCCGACCCTTTTTGAGACCTCCGGGTAGGCCAACACATACTTATCCGTGGTGGACGCTTCCAGCTCAAACAGTCGCGCGGCTTCCGCAGGCAGCTTTTTTGCCTCGGTCGGCTTTGTTATGACGGGCATGTTTTTCTGTATTTGTTTCAATATACCCCTGCCCTTCATGTTTGATGCCAGAACCCTTGCATATGGGGGTCTTTTGGGTCTAGCCTTTATATCTATTCCAAGATAGGCGCATATGACCATCCTTCTAATTCGGGTATAGGCATAACGCTTGGTCTTAACTTTTTTAAGTATGGAGCCTAAAGTGGCTTCTTTTCGGGCATGCTTCATAAGTCTGAGTCCCAGCCCTTCTGAGGCGTCCGGCAGCGCTTCGTATTCTTCTTTTGACATTGACCTCAACCTGGAGAGCACTGCCGTTTCAAGGGCTTCCAGAAATATCGGAGCACGTCCACATGCCTCTTCCTCATGAAAAACCAGGGCTGCGGCCTCCGGAATATACCCGTTGATATCCAGGCCCTCTCTCAGTCTCTTCCTGAGCATGGAAGCCGACGCGATGCCATTTACCGCTTCTTTTTTATCATGCCCTGCCCCAACCCTTTTGAATGTCAGGGGTTGAATTGTTGACTCGAGGCGTATAATTGCCTTAATATATTCTATGCCCAGTATATTGTTCGGTGTTTTCAGTATATCCAGCTTCCGCTCCGACAGCTTCTCGGCGGCTAAATGTCTTGCCGCGGCATAGGAAACGCCCCGGCTGAGCTCCTCTCTCAAAATAGAATCCATAGCGGGCTCAAGGAGCAGCTCGGCCGTTTTTCGCAGTTGAGACACATTGCCGGACTCACTTCCAAATGAGATATAATCAATACACTTCAGGCTGTCCAGCAGGCTGACCGCACCGAATGCGAAGCCTTCTGCCGAGGATAAAACATATGGTACGGGGAGTTCCAAAACCAGGTCCGCGCCCGAAAGCACTGCCGCCAAGGCACGGGCGTGCTTTCCGTAAACCGTGGGTTCTCCTCTCTGAACGAAATTGCCGCTCATAACACATACTATACCCGCATCTTCACCTACCGCCTGTCTGGTACTCTCAATGTGAATCAGATGGCCTGTATGAAAAGGGTTATACTCCGCAACAATCCCGGCAATTTTCAAATTATAGGCTCCTTTTTTGAAATTTATCGTAAAAACAGTTGTCGTTTTGCGAAAAAAGTATTAATATGTATTTTGGCCCTATGCCATTTTATTATTATCTATACAATTAATCAATATATTATGGAAGGAAATATGCATAAATGAAGATCTTTCTGGTAAATGCAGGCAGTTCCTCTCTGAAATATCAGCTTTTCGATATGGATGACGAATCTGTCATTGCTAAAGGTAATTGTGAGAGAATTGGAATGGAGGACTCTTTCCTGAAGCACAAGACCGCAGACGGAAGAGAACTGAGGTATGATGAAGCCATGCCGAATCATTTTGCGGCAATAAAGCTTGTTTTTAAAGCTTTAACCTCAGAGAAAGTTGGAGTCATAGAGTCCATGGAGGAGATTGACGCTGTTGGTCACAGAGTTCTGCACGGCGGAGATAAGTTCTCTGAATCGGTGCTTATCACTCCGGAAGTTGAGAAGGCAATAGAGGAGACAATTCCCCTTGGACCACTGCATAATCCCGCCAATCTCATGGGCATAAGAGCCTGCCGGGATATTATGCCCCACAAGCCCCAGGTAGCAGTATTCGACACTGCTTTTCACCAGTCAATACCTAAGAAGGCCTATTTATATGCTCTGCCCTACGAGTATTATGAAAAATATAAAATCCGCCGTTATGGCTTCCACGGCAGCAGCCACCGCTATGTATCCGCCAGAGCGGCTGAAATTCTCGGAAGAGTCGGAGATCCTGACTTCAAGGTCATAACCTGTCATCTGGGAAACGGTTCCTCCTTTGCCGCCGTCAAGGGCGGAGTGTGTGTAGACACCTCAATGGGTTTGACGCCTCTGGAAGGAATTCCGATGGGTACCCGCTCCGGCTCCCTGGACCCGGCGGTTATTGAATTTATAATGTCCCACGAGAACATTGATATAAATGAAATGACTGAGATACTCAATAAAAAATCCGGTGTACTGGGCATCTCCGGTATATCCTCAGACTTCCGTGACCTGGCAAAGGCATACGAAAACGGAGACGATCAGGCAAAACTGGCACTGGAGATTTTTAATTATAACGGCACAAAGCTCATAGGCTCTTACGCCGCTGCCATGGGCGGCGTGGACGCTATCGTATTCACGGCAGGTATAGGCGAAAACGACAGTTTTGTCCGGGAACAAATGTGCGCTCCTCTTGAGTTTTTAGGCATCAAGCTGAATGTGGAATTAAACGAAAAGGTGCGCGGAAAGGAAGTGGATCTGTCGGCACCGGATTCCAAGGTCAAGGTTCTCCTGATTCCCACAAACGAGGAATTGGTGATAGCACGGGATACCAAGGAAATAGTCTCCAAGATGTAATATTTTTTTGAACTATATCGTTAAATAATTATCCTGATTGCAGCTGATAGGCTCCACCTTTCAGCTGCAATTAACGTATTTGCACAGCTGACATGCTTTATTCTGTCTGTTTTCACTGTTTATGTTAATGGCTGCGTGCAAGGTTTTTTGCCGTTTATGACGCAAATCCCAGCGCGCAGGCAGAGTCAATCAATTTATCTGAAAGAGCAAATTTGCCTTTTTTGCAAATGGGTTTTGCAAAAAACGCCTTATGTATAGTGTACAATGATATGGTCTAAAAAAAGAAGAAGCTGACCCCTAACTGTGGTAAAATGGTAAGTGCTAACAAACCAATCACAGAAAGGGATAGCTTCTATGAAAAGAATAGCACAAAAA
>JAAYOP010000045.1 GCA_012520295.1 Clostridiales bacterium
TTTTTGTGCTATTCTTTTCATAGAAGCTATCCCTTTCTGTGATTGGTTTGTTAGCACTTACCATTTTACCACAGTTAGGGGTCAGCTTCTTCTTTTTTTAGACCATATCATTGTACACTATACAAACAGTGATATAATATATATAAAAAACTCTTGCATTTAGCTATGGAGTGTGCTATTATGTTCCTGACAGAGGTAATGGATTCAAGAGTGGGCTCCGCCCACTCTTTTTATTGGCCTGGCCGGATATCCAATATTTTGCCGGGTTTATGCAGTAGATACGCAAATAATAAGCAAAAATAAGTAGTTTTATGAAAGGCACAGTAAGAATGAAAAGTGTTGTTGAGCTTATTACCAAACTGGCTGAGCCTGTAGTGCTCAAAAACGATTGCGTTTTATGGGATGTTGAATTTGTAAAAGAAGCAGGACAGCGTTATTTGCGCGTATATATTGATAATGATCAGGGAGTTACCATCGACCAGTGTGAAGCTGTCAGCCGGGAGCTGGAAAAACTTATTGACGAGGCGGATCCGATTGAGCAGTCCTATATATTTGAGGTGTCCTCAGCCGGAGCGGAGCGGGCTCTGAAGCGCCCGTCGGATTTTGAGAAGTTTATGGGAAGCAATGTGGCCATAAAGCTATACGCCTCTAAAAACGGGCGGAAGGAGTATGTGGGCACTCTGACCGGATACTCCGGCGGTGATGTGGATATCGTTTCTAAGGGCAAGCCCCTGCACTTTGACAAAAGTGAGATAGCAAGCGTAAGGCTTCAAATAGATTTCTGACAAGCCATGACAATAGGGCTATGCTTTCAAAAACAACAACGGTTTAATACTATTTGTGTTCCAGGCGTGGCGGTGGAGAATGGATGGCCGGCACCGGATACGGCGCAGTTTTTTGCATAAAGATATGCCCCGTCCCTTCGGTGGCTTTCCGCTGTTTTTGTCTGCGGACTATGGAGGTTTTATTAATATGAGCATGAGAAGCGAATTCTTTTTGGCAATTGAAGAGATTGAAAGGGAAAAAGGCATTCCCAGGGAATATATGATAGAGAAGATAACTCAGGCCCTTTTGGCGGCTGTCAGAAAGGACAATCCTGAAACGGCCGAGGGAGCCGTAATAGATATTGACCCTGAAAAAAGAAAAATCGGCATTTATATACAAAAGCAGGTGGTTGAGGAGGTAAAAAACTCCGCCCTGGAGCTTACGCTGGAGCAGGCCCGTGAAATATCACCAAAGGCCGTAATAGGCGATATAATAAAGGTGGACGTTGAGACAAAAAAATTCGGAAGAATTGCAGCCCAGGCTGCAAAACAGGTCATAATTCAGGGCATCCGCGAAGCCGAGCGGGGCATGATATATGAGGAGTTTACATCAAAGGAACATGAGATTTTGACCGGAGTCGTCAACAGAGTGGATCCAAAGACCGGCAACGTGTTTATGAATATATCCAGCAGCTCCGAATTTACGGAAGCTGTGCTGCTCAGCAGTGAGCAGGTACCCACGGAGGAGCTCAAAGAAGGCGACAGGGTGAAGGTCTATCTGGTTGAGGTGAGGCGTTCCTCCAAAGGCCCCCAGGTCATGATCTCCAGAACACACCCCGGACTTGTTAAGCGACTGTTTGAGCTTGAGGTGCCGGAAATATTTGAGGGAATTGTTGAAATAAAGAGTATAGCCAGAGAGGCCGGCAGCCGCACAAAAATTGCCGTATGGTCAAATGACCCTGCAGTGGATCCAATCGGAGCCTGCGTAGGTCCAAAGGGAATGAGAGTGGGAAACATTGTTGATGAGCTCAGAGGAGAAAAGATAGACATTGTCCAATACGATGAGGATCCTGAAAAATATGTGGCAGCGGCTCTGGCACCCGCGGAGGTATACAGCGTAACACTTTTGGAGGACGGTAAAAGCTGCCGTGTAATAGCTCCTGATTCGCAGCTTTCGCTGGCCATAGGAAAAGAAGGGAAGAACGCCAGGCTTGCAGCGAAGCTGACAGGCTATAAGATAGATATCAGGCCCGCATCCGAAGTGATGGATACATCCAGGATAGAAGTTCAGGAAGCCGAAGAGGATTTTACGGAAGAAGAATAGTCCGCAGTATTCATAATTAGCTTGAAGATTCACGTGGAGGTAGTCCGATGGCGAAGAAAATTCCAATGCGTATGTGCACAGGCTGCAGACTTATGAAGCCCAAAAGGGAGCTCATTCGTGTGGTGAGGTCTCCGGAGGGTGTTGTTTCCCTTGACTTTAAGGGCAAAAGTCCTGGTCGGGGGGCATATATCTGCAAGGAAACGGAATGCCTGAAAAAGGCACGCAAATCCAGAGCATTGGAACGTGCCCTTGAAATTACCATACCTGAAGAGCTATACGGAGACCTTCTGGCCCGATTGGAGGCGGAGGATGGATAAACTGCTGAGTTTTCTGGGCATATGCAAAAAAGCGGGAGCTATTGAAATTGGCGAAGAAACAGTCGGAGCTGTGGTTAGAAAAGGAAGAGCGGTTTTAATCCTCACAGCCTCCGATGCCGCGAAAAATGCCGTCAAAAAAGCGGAAAACTACGCCAGGTCGGGAAACTGCGTTTTGATCCAACTGCCATATACAAAGCAGACTCTGGGTGAAATGCTTGGAAGAAGGGTATGTGCGATAATGGCTGTCACAAATCTTTCGATGGCAGTGGGGCTGGCTGAGAAGCTGTCGGAGGAGAGGGAAACGTATAAAGAAGCATATAACCGACTACTTGATAAATATAAGAGAAGAAAGCACGGGAGAAGGAACGGAAGAAGTTCGAAAGCAATAGGGAGGAATGCAAATGGTGAAGTATAGAGTATATGAGGTGGCAAGGGACTTCAAGGTCCCTACAAAAACCATAAACGCGATATTGGCACAATATGCAGTTGCGCCGAAAAACCATATGCAGGTGCTTACTGATGAAGAGCTGAATATAGTATTTGATTATTTCACCATCAACAATCAGGTGGAGAGCATCGAAAAGATATTCGAACTGACATCAAAGAGCCAAAAGGAAGAAGCGAAAATCGAGAGGAAGACTGAAGCTGCTAAGAAGACTGAAGATGCTAAGGCCAAGTCTGCCTCTCAGGAGTCCGGCAATGAAGCTGCGGCTAAAAAGCGCCAGACTAAAAAGCAAAAGCCTGCAAAAGAACAGCAAAAGGAACAGCAAAAGCATGCCTCTCCTGACGAAAAGCAGCCCGGGAAGTCATATAAAAAACCTGAAAAACGTATCATTGACACAAGAGGTGCAACTGTCAATATTGCCAAGTACGACGAGAGACTTGAACAGTTCGTGCCTGACAGGCTGGCCAATGTCAGGTCGGGCAAGCAGAAGATAAAGAGAAGTCAAGACAGGCGCAGCAGTATTGCCGCAGGCGCGAAAAGGCGCCAGGAGCAGCGGGAAAAGCTTCAGAAGCTGCAGCTGGAGAAGGCTAAAAAGCAGCCACTTAAGGTTATAATACCTGATGAGATATCCGTTGGTGAACTAGCCTCCAGAATGAAAAAGACCGGTGCAGAGGTAGTCAAGCAGCTGATAAAGATGGGTACAATGGCTTCGCTGTCCGATATAATAGATTATGATACCGCGGCTCTTGTGGCAATGGATATGGGCTGCCAGGTTGAGCGGGAAGTCGTCTTAACTATAGAAGAGAGACTGATTGATACATCCGAGGATGATCAAGCTGCTCTGGAGCCCCGCAGCCCTGTTGTTGTCGTCATGGGGCATGTTGACCATGGAAAGACATCACTTCTGGACAGGATTCGAAACGCCCATGTGGCCGAAGGGGAGGCCGGAGGTATTACCCAGCACATAGGCGCCTACCAGGTGGGTATCAACGGAAAGCCCATAACATTTCTTGACACGCCAGGTCATGAAGCGTTCACCTCCATGAGGGCAAGAGGCGCAATGGTTACTGATATTGCCGTTCTTGTTGTGGCGGCCGATGACGGGATTATGCCTCAGACCATAGAGGCTATTAACCATGCCAAGGCGGCGGAGATTCCGATAATTGTCGCAATAAACAAAATAGACAAATCGAGCGCAAATCCTGAGCGCATAATGCGCCAGCTGGCAGAGCATGAACTGGTTTCGGAGGAATGGGGCGGAGATACGATAGTGTGCCAAATATCCGCCAAAACCGGACAGGGGATTGACAACCTGCTTGAAATGATAGTTCTCACTGCCGAAATGCGGGAGCTCAAGGCAAACCCCAACAGGCGCGCAAGGGGAACGGTTATAGAAGCCAGGCTGGACAAAGGACGGGGGCCCGTTGCTACCGTGTTGGTGCAAAACGGCACCCTGAATAAGGGAGATATAATAATTGCCGGAACAGCAGTTGGCAGAGTAAGGACGATGACTAACAGCAAGGGAGAGAAACTGACCTCTGCCGGTCCATCGGTTCCCGTGGAGATAACCGGTCTTAACGAAGCCCCGGGAGCGGGTGACGTGTTTAACGCCGTTGAGGATGAACGCATGGCCAGAGAGCTTGCCGAGCAGAGAAGGACTCAAAGCAAGCAGACCGAAGGGGGGGCAAGCCGCAAGGTGACCCTGGAGGACCTCTTCAACCAGATTCGGGAAGGCGAAATTAAAGAGCTGGCTGTCATAGTAAAGGCGGATGTGCAGGGCTCGGCGGAGGCAATTAAGGCATCCCTTGAAAAGCTTTCCCATGAGGAGGTCAGAGTACGCGTAATCCACGACGGGGTGGGTGCCATAACCGAGAGCGACGTAATGCTTGCCTCCACAGCAAATGCGATTGTGGTGGGCTTTAATGTGCGTCCCGATCAGGCGACCATGGAATCTGCTGCCCGCGCCGGAGTTGACATCAGGCTATACAGGGTAATATATGAATGTATAGAGGAAATTGAGGCGGCTATGAAGGGGCTTTTGGCACCGAAATTTAAAGAAGTCGTCATAGGCCACGCCGAGGTGCGCAAGACATATAAGGCTTCAAAAATCGGAGTAATAGCCGGACTATATGTACAGGATGGAAAGATTCAGAGAAATGCCAATGTCCGTATTATAAGAGACGGCGTTGTTGTTCACGAAGGGGAAATAGCTTCCTTGAAGAGATTTAAAGACGATACCAGGGAAGTGCTGACAGGCTACGAATGCGGACTGACCGTTGATAAGTTTAATGACATAAAAGAGGGCGACATTGTGGAGGCATTCATAATGGAGAGGATTCAGGAATAGAGCAAAGTTTAAAGTGTTTAAGGAACTTCCTTAAACACTTTTGACACAACCTCAGTATTTATTGATAATTATGCAGACTGCACGTCGCTGGGCGGCGGAACGGAAGGTTCTTATGAAATCCAGGCTTTTGGTAGCGGCATTTGGTGTTCCTTTGGTGGCGGTGATTCTGATAGGGCCCGCCATAGCCACAACAATACTCATATCAGCCATATCCGTGATGGCGGTATTTGAGCTTTTTTCTGCCGTGGAGGCAAAGGAACGAATTGGTGCCCTTATAATTTGTTCAATATCCGCTGCCGGCTTGCAGCTGGCGGCTTATTTCAGAGCGGACATATTTTTTTACGGATGGTGGCTCTTCCTGTTTTTAACGATTATCTTTGCACTGTGGGTGGCATACCATGAAAGAGGAAGGGAGTTTTGCTTTATCCATTTCGCGGTGGCCTTCATGTCAGGGATTCTTATACCCCTGTGCCTGTCATCGCTGGTTATAATCAGAAGGGGTGAGGACGGCCTGCTGCGCACATTTGTTCCGGTTGGGACGGCATTTATATGCGATGCCGGCGCCCTTTTTACCGGAATGGCTTTAGGCAGGCATAAGCTGGCTCCGAGAACAAGCCCAAAGAAAACCGTTGAGGGTATGCTGGGCGGTATTACCGCTTCTGTGATATTTATGATAGTATATGGTATCATTATCACAAATATTGCGGACTTAACGGTCAGTTTTATGAAGCTGATTGTAATGGGAGCGGTCTGCGGAGTATTTACCCAGCTTGGAGATTTGGTCTTTTCATTGATAAAGAGAGAATTTGAAATCAAGGATTACGGCACCCTTCTGCCCGGACACGGCGGAGCCCTTGACCGCTTTGACAGCATGGTTACCGTTGCGCCCGCAGCTTTGCTGATGTTTCTAATACTGCGTCCGTTTTGATAAGTGAGATAATAAAGAAGGTTATTCACATAAGGCTTGGGAGGGTAGGATATGATAGCTCTTCTTGGCTCAACCGGAAATATCGGATGCCAGACCCTTGAGGTTATGGAGCTTCTGGGGCTTAAGGCGGCTGCTCTGGCGGCAGGTGGCAATCACAGGCTGCTGGAGGAACAGGCAAGGAAGTATAAGCCCAGGATGATTGGGATCTATGACGAAAAGGCAGCCCGGGAGCTGAAAACGGCCTTGAGAGATACGGATATCCGAGTTGTCTCCGGAGAAGCCGGAATTATTGAGGCGGCCACTATGCCGGAAGTCTCTACGGTGGTTTCTGCCATATCGGGCTTTTCAGGCCTCAGACCTGCCATAGCCGCCATAAGGGCAAAAAAACGACTGGCGCTTGCCAACAAAGAAACGTTGGTAGCCGCAGGGGAACTGGTTATGGCTGAAGCCAGGCGGAGCGGGGCGGAGATTATACCCGTTGACTCGGAGCACAGCGCCATATTCCAGTGTCTCAAGAGCGGGGGCGAGGCTTGCCGGCTGTTGTTAACTGCCTCGGGCGGGCCTTTCAACGGGAAAAATACAGAGGAATTAAGGCATGTGACAGTAAAAGAGGCTCTCAATCACCCAAAGTGGAAGATGGGACCGAAAATTACTGTTGACAGTGCAACCCTTATGAACAAAGGACTAGAAATTATAGAGGCGATGCATCTGTTTGGTATGCCGGCAGAGCAAATAGCCGTTTTGGTGCATCCTCAGAGCATAATTCACTCTATGGTGGAGTTTGTAGATGGCTCGGTTATAGCTCAGCTGGGTTGGCCCGATATGCGGTTGCCCATACAATATGCGTTAACCTACCCAAAGAGAGTGCCCGGACCCGTAAAGCGATTAGACTTTACTGAAATAGGGAGACTGGATTTTGAAGAACCGGATACTGAAACCTTCGGATGCCTGGCGCTGGCTATGGAGGCCGCGAAAAGCGGCGGAACCGACTGCGCGGTGTTAAACGCCGCAAATGAAGTGGCTGTAAATGAGTTTCTTAACGGCAGGATCGGATTTTTAGATATCTATCGTATGGTTTCCTTTGCCTTACACAGACTTGGAGGCGGCAGCGCGGGAAGTCTTGAGGATATCATAGCTGCCGACGAGGAAGCCAGAAGGTTGGTGAAAGAATGTATATAGTAATAGCCATAATCTTGTTTGGACTGCTGATAGCGTTTCATGAATTTGGCCACTTTATTGCAGCCAAGTCTGTGGGTGTGAAGGTAAATGAATTTTCAATAGGAATGGGGCCGGTAATACTGTCCAGACAGGGCAGGGAGACCAAGTACTCCCTGAGATTACTTCCTATTGGCGGATACTGTGCCTTGGAGGGTCTTGAGGGAGAGAATGAGGGCACGAAGGACCCGGGTTCCTTTCAAAAGAAACCTGTTTGGAAAAAGCTCACAATACTCCTGGCTGGCTCATTTATGAACTTTCTGCTGGGCATTATTATCATCCTGATATTGCTTTCCGGAAGTAAGGCCTTTGTAACTCCGGTACTGGACGGCTTTATGGAGGGTTTTGAATATCAGGGTCCGGGATATCTTATGGCCGGTGACCGCATAGTCTCCATAGACGGAGAGCGGATTTATACTTCAAAGGATATTCAATTGTTTCTTTCCAGGGGAAACGGCCAGACAGTGGATCTGGTTGTGAAAAGGAACGGAGAGAAAATACCTTTCAAGGACTTCCCCCTTGCTCTGAGAGAGTATATAACGGAGGATGGCCAATCTGTTAGAAAATATGGATTGAAATTTAAAGTGGTCGAAGCAAATCTCGGAGAGGTCTTAAAAAACACATGGTATGAATCTCTGTTCCTTGTCAGAACGGTGCGGCTGGGGCTATCGGACCTTATAACAGGAGCCGTGGGAATAAGGCAGCTGTCAGGGCCTGTAGGTATTGTTGCTGTTATTAATGATGTGGGTGAAGCCTCGGAAAGCACTGCAGATGCCATTGAAAATATTTCAAAGCTCTTTGCGCTGATAGCCATCAATCTGGCCATTATGAATATGCTTCCCATACCAGCTCTTGATGGCGGGAGGATATTCTATATGCTTGTAGCCTTTATTATCGAGAAAGTTACACGCAAGAAGGTAAATCCCAAGGTTGAAGGCTATATTCACGGGACGGGGCTTGTACTGTTACTGGCGCTGATGGCGTTTGTAATGATAAATGACATAGTCAGGCTGCTGTAAACCCGGTGGACAGATAAAGATATTATGTAAACAAAAGTGGAGCGGTGCCAGTTCGTTTATGCAGGCAAACGCGTTCGCTTTTTTGTTAATTAATGCCCACTGAACAAATGCATTTTATAAAACGCATTTGCAAAAAGAGCAGATCTGCTCTTTTTGACAGTTAAACAAACCTGTTTTGCCCCCTTTGGATACATTGATTGACTGCATGTGTGCGTGCAAACAGGCATTAATTGAGCGTTTTATACGGCAGGATGCATAATAAGAGGTGGTTATTATGAAAAAAACAAAGCAAATAAACGTGGGCGGTGTTTTAATCGGAGGAGGCGCACCGGTCAGTGTACAGTCCATGACAAACACAAAGACCGAAGACGTTGCCGGAACTGTTACCCAGATAAAAAAGCTGAAAGAGGCGGGCTGCCAGATAGTACGCATAGCCGTTCCCAATGAGCGGGCCGCCGATGCTATTGGAAAAATCAAAGAGGCCTGTGGGCTTCCGATAGTGGCAGATATCCATTTCAACTACCGTCTTGCCGTAAAGGCTGCCGAATCCGGAGCGGATAAAATAAGAATTAACCCAGGAAACATCGGAGGAAGAGACAATGTAAAAGCGGTAGTGGATGCCTGCAAAAAAAGAGGCTTGCCTATTCGTATAGGCATAAACAGCGGAAGCCTGGAGAAAAGGGTGATGGAAAAATACGGGCGGGCCACACCGGAAGCCATGCTGGAGTCCGCCATGGAGCATGTGCGCATTCTAAATTCCTTTGATTTTGATGATATCTGCCTGTCCCTGAAATCCTCGGATGTAAAAAGCACCGTGGAAGCCAATATATTCGCAAGGGAAAGGGTTCCATATCCTCTTCATATAGGCGTAACGGAAGCAGGGGCGGGGGAAGGGGCCATAATCAAGTCCTCGGTCGGAATAGGAGCGCTTTTGCTAAGGGGAATTGGGGACACTGTAAGAGTATCTCTGACAGGAGACCCGGTCAGGGAGGTTAAGGCGGCAATCGGGATTCTGAAGGCCGCGGGGCTGCGAAAGGACGGAGTGGAAATTATATCCTGCCCTACCTGCGGGCGGACCAATTTCAATCTGGTGGCCCTTTTGGAAGAGGTAACGGAAAAACTCAAGGACTGCAAGCGAGATATCAAGGTTGCTGTTATGGGTTGCGAGGTAAACGGGCCCGGTGAGGCTGCTGCCGCCGATTATGGTATTGGGGGCGGGGCCAAATATGGCATACTTTTTAAGAAAGGCGAAAAAGTTGCTAGAGTTCCGGCTGAGCACATGGCCGAAGCTTTATGCAAATTAATAGACGAAGATGGGTGCAAATGAGCGTAAAGAAGGTTCCTTTTTATGATATGTTTTCTTGCTGCAGCGGAGATGATGAGCTTTTCGGCATATTTAAAAAGGCTCAGGTTATATCCGCTGTTGTTGACAGCAGGAAAAAGACGATGGATATTGAAATAGAATTTCCCGAGAGACCAGCTCCGGTGGTATTAAGCCTGGCACAGGAGGAAATAGCTGCCGAGTTTGGGTTCAGGGAGGTAAAAATTAATCCGGTGCTTCCCAAAACCGCTGTGAAGAAGGCAGAATCGGCGCCTGCCAAGGTCAGGAGGCTTCACGGTAAACAAATAAGGGGACACAAAATATCCATTGGCGAAATAACTCAGGATGCCGGCCGCGTGACAGTGGAGGGCGAGGTATTTGCCGTTGAAACAAGGATGGTAAGAAACGGGAACGCCCGGATAGTGGATTTTGATATCACCGATTATACAGGTTCAATACGAATATCAAAGTTTTTACGTGAGGATGAAGACAGCCGCCTCCATGAGGTTGAGAAGGGAATGTACCTGAAGGTTTACGGCATGGTAAATTATAATCGTTTTCACAATGATATTGTGCTGGAGCCTTATGGTGTGGAAGTTCAGGACAAGCCGCAGCGTATGGACAAATATGAGGGGAAAAAGCGTGTCGAGTTGCATTTGCACAGCAAGCTATCGGCTCTGGACGCGGTAACGGATGTGGAGGCCGCCGTGCAGACGGCTGCCCGGTGGGGGCATGGTGCCATTGCAATAACCGACCACGGTATTGCGCAGGCCTTTCCCCAGATGGCAAGGGCCGGCAAGCAATATGGCGTGAAGATCCTCTATGGGATTGAGGGCTATTACATAAATGACTATGATGACAGGGTAGCCGTCGCAGGCGAAGCCGACGCTTCGCTGGATGATGAATTTGTGGTATTTGATCTAGAGACTACGGGGCTAGACAGGGAAGAGGACAGGATAACGGAAATCGGAGCGGTAATAGTGAAAAACGGGGTTATGGGGGAGAAATTTGAGACCTTTGTAAACCCGGGAATGCATATACCAAACGAGGTGACCAAGCTGACCGGCATCAGCGACCGGGATGTTTCCGAGGCGCCGGGGCAGGAGGAAGCCCTGTCGGCATTTATCCGGTTTGTGGGTAACAGGCCTCTGGTTG
The DNA here is from genome assembly GCA_012520295.1 of Clostridiales bacterium. Classification (GTDB taxonomy): domain Bacteria; phylum Bacillota; class Clostridia; order Oscillospirales; family Oscillospiraceae; genus JAAYOP01. The sequence continues at coordinate 10,836 of JAAYOP010000045.1, forward strand.
CCCATAATGCGGATTTTGATATGGGCTTTATCTCCAATGCCTGTGAAAGGGCAGGGATTAACTTTCCCAATTCATATATTGATACGCTGACCATTGCTCAAAGCTTGCTGCCCGAGTTAAAAAAGCACACCCTTGACTCGTTGGCGGGCTATCTTGGGCTGCCGGCTTTTAATCATCACAGGGCATCGGACGACGCTGTAACACTGGGTTATATTTTGTCTGATTTCATCAGTCAGCTCAAGGATATGGGCATAACAAGAATCGGACAGATCAATTCCAAGCTTTTAGAGCTGAGAAGAGGAAGGAATATAGGCAGGCGTGCCCCAAGGCACATTATACTGCTGGTTAAGAATAAGAAGGGTCTTAAAAACCTTTATAAACTGATTTCCTATTCACATCTTGAACACTTCAGAAAATACCCTATTATTCCCAAGAGTGTGCTGATTGAGCACAGGGAGGGCTTGATAATTGGTTCGGCCTGTGAGAACAGTGAGATATACAGAGCCGTTATGGATGGGAAAAGCGACAGGGAATTGAAGCGGCTGGCCGGTTTTTATGACTATTTAGAGATTCAGCCCCTGTGCAACAATGCTTTTTTGGTAGACGAAGGAACGGTTTCAAGCTATGAGAAGCTTAAAGAATACAACAGGCGCATCGTAAGGCTCGGAGAGGAAATGGGAAAGCCGGTTGTGGCAACCGGTGATGTTCATTTTCTTGAGCCGGAACATGAGATTTTCAGGAGAATTTTGCTGGCGAACAAGTTTTCAGACGCGGACAGGCCACTGCCCCTGTATCTGAAAACCACCGATGAGATGCTGGAGGAGTTTAAATACCTGGGCCGTGAGAAAGCCTATGAAGTGGTTGTTGAAAATACTAACCTGATATCGGACATGTGCGAGAGTATAAGCCCGCTTCCGGAAGACCTTTACATCCCGAAGCTTGAAAACTCCGGGGAGGAGCTGAAAAGCCTTGTTTATAGCACAATGAGGGAGCTTTACGGAGATAATCCTCCTGCTATTGTGAAAAACAGGGTTGATATGGAAATGAAGGATATTCTGGACCGGGGATACCATGTCATATACATGAGTGCCCAGAAGCTTGTGGCAGGCTCTCTTGAGGCCGGATATCTGGTGGGCTCCCGCGGTTCTGTCGGCTCATCCCTTGTGGCGTATTTGGCGGGTATAACTGAGGTTAACGCCCTGCCGCCCCATTACAGATGTCCCAACTGCAAGCATTCCGATTTTGAGTCCGGAAAGGGCTATGGCTGCGGAGTGGATATGCCCGATATGGATTGTACGGTCTGTGGAACCGGATATGAAAAGGAAGGCTTTGACATACCCTTCGAGACATTCCTAGGCATCGGGGGAGACAAGGTGCCAGATATAGACCTGAATTTCTCCGGGGAATATCAGTCCCGGGCCCATAAGCATACAATAGAGCTTTTCGGGAAGGATCATGTTTTCAGGGCCGGCACCATAGGGGGAATAGCCGAAAAAACCGCTTACGGTTATGTGAAAAACTACCTGTCGGAAAGGGGCCTTATGGTATCCAGAGTAGAGGAGTCCAGGCTTGCCGCCGGTCTGACGGGAGTTAAGCGGACCACGGGCCAGCATCCGGGCGGCCTGGTGGTCGTTCCCAAAGACATGGAAATATATGATTTCTGCCCCATACAGCGGCCGGCGGATTCAACGGATACAGATGTTATTACCACTCATTTTGAGTACCATTCCATGGAGAGCAATCTTCTGAAGCTTGATATCCTGGGGCACGACGATCCCTCCATGATAAAGATGCTGGAGGATTTGACCGGTATTGATGCCAGAAAGATACCCCTGGATGACCCGGAGACGATGAGCGTATTCAAATCTCCAAAGGCTCTGGGCCTTCCGGATGACGATTCCATTATAGGAAAAACCGGTTCGATTGCCCTGCCTGAATTCGGGACAAGATTCACCCGCGAAATGCTGCAGGACACGCAGCCGGAGCAGTTTTCGGCTTTGCTGCGCCTTTCCGGCTTCTCCCACGGCACGGACGTATGGCTCGGAAACGCAAAGGATCTGATAATGAGCGGCACAGCCACGATAGACCAGGTAATCGGCTGCCGGGACGATATTATGCTCTACCTTATCTCAAAAGGCATGGACGATAAAGAGGCTTTCAACATTATGGAGAGGGTCAGAAAGGGCAGAGGGCTGACAGAGGAGCAGGAAGCCCAAATGCGCAGTCTCTCTGTGCCGGAGTGGTATATAGAATCCTGTAAAAAGATTAAGTACCTGTTCCCGAAGGCTCATGCCGTGGCTTATGTTATGATGGCGGTTCGAATCGGCTGGTTCAAGGTACACAGGCCGCTGGAATTCTACTGTGCCTATTTCACGATTCGGGCACCGGCATTTGATCTGGAGTGCATGACCGCGGGTGTGGATACGGTGCGAGCGAAAATAAGGGAGCTGGAGCTCAAGCAGGACATAAAACCCGCCGAAAGGGACCTTCTGGTCAGCCTGGAGGTCTGCTATGAAATGCTAAAGCGCGGCTTTGAATTTAAAAACGTGGATTTTTTCAAATCAGACGCTACTAAATTTTTGATAGAGGGAAACTCTCTGATTCCGCCGTTTACGGCAGTTCCCGGTCTGGGGGAAACAGCGGCCAATGAACTGGCTGCTTTCCGCCAGACAGGAGAGATTATATCTATAGAAGAGATTGCGGTTGGCTGTTCGAAGGTTTCCAAAACCAGTATTGAGCAGCTGAAAAAGCTGGGCGCCTTCGGGGACCTGCCGGAATCGGCACAGCTTTCGCTGTTTTAAGCTATATAACAGCAATAAAGGCCGTATTCAAACTTTCGAAAGAAGTGTTTTGATACGGCCTTTTCAGTAGAAAGTATAAACTTATGCGCGATGAGCCGGCAAATTGCCTGTTGTTGCCCAAACCGATTATCGTTGGCTTTTTGTGCGGTTATGTATAGTGTACAATGATATGGTCTAAAAAAAGAAGAAGCTGACCCCTAACTGTGGTAAAATGGTAAGTGCTAACAAACCAATCACAGAAAGGGATAGCTTCTATGAAAAGAATAGCACAAAAA
>JAAYOP010000046.1 GCA_012520295.1 Clostridiales bacterium
CTGGAAGGGCGTATCGCCCTGCTGGTTGACGGCTCACCCGATGCCCTCACCGTCCCCTATCTTTTTATTGAAAACTTCCAGAGCAGTGACGATTACTATATAAACTTCTACTATTCATCCTTTTTCAGGTTCACCCGCATATTGGTGTTTATAATCACCATATCCGTGCCGGGGTTTTATGTGGCTATTGTGGCATTCAACCACGAGATGATACCGACCCAGCTGCTTATAAACGCAGCCGCAGAGCGCCAAAGCGTCCCGCTGCCTGCCGCTCTTGAAGCCTTTATCATGCTCACGGTATTCAACATCCTCAGAGAGGCAGGCCTCCGGATGTCAGAAAATATAGGCCAGGCACTGAGTATTGTGGGAGCGCTGGTTATAGGCCAGGCAGCGGTTGAGGCAAAGCTTGTGGCGGCACCTATGATAGTTGTCATCGGACTTACTGCCATCTCGAGCCTTGTTGTGCCGCGAATGAATTCCTCTTCTATTTTTATACGTCTGTTCCTGCTTCTGCTTGCTTCGTGTTTAGGCTTTTACGGTCTGGTAATAGGCTTGTCAGCCGTACTGGTTAATATTCTGAATCTTCGCTCCTTCGGCATCAGCCAGGTATCGCCTGTAGCCTCATTTAAACAGCAGAATATCAAGGATCTTTTTATAAGGGCGCCTATCGGTATTATGAAGGACAGGCCTGTCACATCAGTAAACCCGGTTAGAATGGAAATCAAAAACAACGATGATGCTTAAAAGAGTATTTGTTTTCTTGGTAATCCTTTCATCAGTATTAACAACAGGCTGCTGGAACTACCGGAGCCTGAGCGATATGTCCATTGTCTCCGGAATGGCCGTAGACAAAAGCCCCGACAGCGAAAATTTCCGCCTGACCTTTGAATTGCTTGATACGGCAAAGCCTATAAAGGAACAGGGTGTGGATAATGAGATTGTTGTTTCGGAGGGCAAAACATTTTTCGATGCTGCCAGAAATGCAAAACGTCTGCTTCACAACAAGCTCTATTTTGGCCACATGGAAACTGCTGTCATAAGTGAGGAAATTGCAAAAAGCGGGGCTCTTGCCCAATTGATAGACTGGTTTTTAAGGGATATTGAGTTTCGAGAAACCCTTGATATCGTTGTGGCAAAGGGCATCCCTGCCAAAGAGATTTTTCATACTCATGGTATCAGCCAGCCCATTGTTGCCTATGAAATCGAGAGGATTATAAATCAGGACAGTAAAATAACAGCCTCTACAGTAGAAAAGCATCTTTACGAGCTGTATAACGAATTGAATATGGAAGGGATATGCCCCGTTCTCCCGGCTGTAAACATATTAACCATCGACGAGAAAAAAACCTGCCAGGTTGCCGGATGCGCGGTTTTTAAAGGTACCCGTCTTGCCGGCTACCTAACTCCGGAGGAAACCAAATACTATCTTTATGCCGTGGACAGGGTTGACGGCGGACTTCTGACCTTTCCGGCAAAGGGCAATGGGAAGGACGACACAACACTGGAGGTTATCGAAAGCAATACAAAAATCAGCTTTACCTTTAAAAAAGGTAAGCTTAAATTCAAGCTGGAACCAAAGGTGATTGCTTTTTTAGACGAGATTGCAGAGCCTCTCGACTCCCTTGACGAGCAGAAAATAAAAGAGCTTACAAAAAATGCTGAGGTGAGTCTTTCCTCCCGTATCCGAAATGTGGTTAAAAAGGTTCAGGGAGAGTTCGGTTCGGATATATTCGGCTTTGGGAATATGATATACAGAAAAGACCCAAAGCTTTGGAAAAAGCTCAGGGAAGATTGGAGTGAAACCTTTTCAGGGCTGTCGGTGGAAGTCTCCTCCAAAATTGAAATTGTAACCACCTCCTGGCTCGAAAAAAAAGGTGTCTAACAATGATGATGATGTTAATAATAATTTTAATAATCCTGTTTGCCGCCATCATCATTTTCGATTTTTTGCCTGTTATTAAAATCCAGTCGAAAAGGGATAGCTTCATATATTGCGCTCTCCTGTCTATTGCCTTTTCTATCCTGTTGCTTTTTACTTTGGGTATAAAGATTACCGGGTTATTTGAACACATTAAAGATTTTTTTGCTGTTTTTACCGGTAGATTGGAATAAATTTCACTCCCGGTACATTTATCTTTGAAATACCTTTGAAAAATTTATATGGAGATAATAATGCAAAACAATGTTTCCTCGCGAAGGCTCAGCAGCTTAATAATTGTGTTTATCCTCGGAGGCAGTATTCTTCTGGGAGGGTTAACAACTGTGGAGCAGGATACTTGGCTGTCCCTTATCCTGTCATGGGTTATTTTTCTGCCTCTGCTTATTATATATATAAGAGTTGTCAAACTGCATCCCGGCATGAATATATACGATATTATGGTCACCCTGTTCGGAAAGCAGGTGGGCAAACTCCTTACACTTGCAATGACCCTTTACTTCTTATATCTCTGTGCGCTGGTTTTACGCAACTTTGGTGATTTTATTTTTATAGTTTCACTGTCGGAAACTCCCCATGTGGTAATAATGATCTCAATGGTTGTATTAACCGCATATATGGCTAAAAGCGGTTTTGATATCCTGATGAAGTGGACTATTATCACTCTGCCTGTCTATATCTTTTTAATAGCTTTTCCTGTTGTAATATCATTTGAAAAGCTGGAATTTTCAAATCTGCTTCCTTTCTTAAACCATCCCTTTAAAGAGATAATAAGGTCCGCTTTTGAATACTTTTCCTTCCCTTTTGCGGAAATCATCGTCTTACTGGGGATGTCGGACTCGTTTAAAAGCATTAAAAAGCCCTGCAAGGTTTATATCTGTTCAACTTTTATATGCCTGGTTTTTTTACTGGCCATAAACATAAGAAATATCTTGCTCCTTGGCCTGCCCATGGGAAAATCATTGTTTTTTCCCTCATATGTAGCAATACGTCTGGTTGACATGGCTGATTTCATGTCGAGAATCGAGGGCTCAGTGTCAACGAATTTTGTACTCGCCGGTACGGCTAAAATTGCGGTTTGCCTACTGGCAGCCTCAAAAGGAATGGCAAGTCTTTTCGGCATCGGGGACTACAAAAGGCTTGTCATGCCGGTAGCCATGCTGGCTCTGGCTTTGGCTACAATAGCCCATGACAGCACAATGGAAATGTTCGCCTTCTTAGCCTATTATCCTTTTTTCGCCTTTCCTTTTCAGGTTTTAATTCCTCTTCTGGTCTGGATTGCAGGCGAGATCAGACACCATAGAAACAAGAATAAGAGCACCCCGGCCCAGGCTTAAGGCTTAACTCCGTAAAAGCTGATGCCAAAAAGGTGAAAATCTTTATAATGTCCACTGAATAAACGGGCTTTGCAAAACCCATTTGTAAAAAGAGGAGACTTGCTCCATTTGACATACATTGATTGACTGCCTTCTCAATACTGTAGAGAAGAAATTGCCTCCCCCTGATGAAAAAAGGTCCGCGCCATCGCGGACCCCGGGCACAAAGTACCTCTATATTTAACAGAGGGCTCTCGGGAGGTTATATCCAGCTGCTCTTTTGAGAAAACCAGCTCGTCTTTATACTCCGGAACCACATCGCCCCAGTATACCCATGGGCTGACCCCGATTAGTTCGGACATGGGATAAATACCGTAAAAATTCCCTCTCTTATCACTGCTGCCGAAGCCACAACTACAATAGCAATCAATCCTATTACCAGTCTCCTCTTGGTTATGTTTTTCATGATAACCTCCGGAAAACCCTTTTTTCATAAGACTTAACAAGCTCCATATTCATAGAATATACATATTATCCATGTATTCCATGTTAGTGTAATTTTTAAAATAATATAGCTCCCCGTATTGCTTTTTGCCATAAAGAGTGCTATTATATTTTAGTATTTTTATACTGTTTTTTACAGTCTTAAAAATCCGGGATTGGCGAAAATATTAAGCCCCCAAAAGCGGAAAAGAACTATTAAGTAGCTATTAAGTAAAGGAGAAAAATATGAAAAGAATTCTATCAATCATAGCGATCCTGGCACTTATCCTTACAATAGCAAGCGGATGCACCAAGAAAAAACCCGAAGGAGACACCAAAGACCCCGGAAATCAACCCCAGCAAGAGGTAAACATCGGCAAAGACAGTACGGAAGAAGAACGGGACAGCTGGATTACAGACGAGCCAGATTATTCCGATGATTTTGACGGCACTCCATCCGGAGGCTTCTCAAAATTCAGCGATGCAAAATATGCCGCCTATGACAGGATTACGGCTAAAATAGACGAAAACCCCGATTTGGTCTGGTATTCTATGACGTTGCTTCCCTTTACAATGATCGATCTCAGGATTGTGACCATTGCTGCTTTGACAAGCACTGACGAGGCAGCCATGGAAATGGCATTGTCTTTCTTTTTGGATAATGTGGACTTCAGCGTTTCCGGAGATACTTATACAATCAAATACTCCGACAGTGAGGGCAACACATATACCGACATCTGTACATATGATGCATCCAAGGACACTCTCAAAGCGACAACGATAAACAGCAGCGGCAACGAAACTCTGATATTTGAGTATGTTAAGATAGCCGAAGGCAGTTATGCCGCCCAGTACTATTTAGAAGAGGAGGGCGGCACCTACGAGATGATGGCTATATACTTTGATAATGACATAGTAGCTTTCGGAACAAAAGAAGGGGCCTCCAAGCCTCCATCCATATTTGGCAATTCCGGAATCGGGATAGATCTTGTCAAAGGCTGTGACAACTACTATATTCTTGACGGCGACATTTTTACCATTTTTGAGGAAGGTACCGAGTCTGTTTATTAAAAACTGATTTCAAAAACTCTATGCAAATAAGTCGGGCACCGTTTTTTGTGCTCGACTTATTTTTTGTTCAATGTTAAAATATACTATGGACTAAGCCCAGTTTAACGGTGTCTTCCAAATTTCGTAAAGGGGCAGAAAGCCATCGTGCAGAGGCGACAGGTGCCAATGAGGTGGAGGCGGTTATGTGAAACATCAGCACTATATTGATCAGACAACAGGTGCGCAATTCAGCTGGGATTTCCTGCACCTTATTGACAGCGGCAGGCTGGAAGAAGATGATTTACACTGGTCCTATATAAAAACAGTCAAAGAATATTTCCCCGATTCCAGGACTCTCCTGGATATGGGAACGGGCGGAGGTGAATTTCTCTCTTCTCTGACACCACTCCCAGAAACGGTTTTCGCCACGGTAAGCTGTGAGTCCAATCTGGAAATCGCGAAAAAAAGACTTTCTCCCCTGGGAGTAAATTTGGTCTGTATACCTGAGAGCCCTGAGCCTCCTTACAATGATAACCTGCCCTTTGAAAGCAGTTTCTTCAATCTCATTATCAACAGGCACGAGGCTTATTGCCCCGGAGAAATAAAACGAATATTAAGAGGCGGGGGGTATTTTATAACACAGCAAATGGGTGCCCTGTCTCTCTGCAACCTTATCCTGGACCTGCCGGGTGAGCAGGCTGCTTTTCCTCACCGAAACCTTATGAGCGCCGTCACTGAACTGGAAGAGGCAGGCTTTAAAATACATAAGAAAAGAGAGCAGCTTGTTTCGGTCAGGTTTTATGATGTAGACGCCGTTGTTTGCTGTCTGAAAAACACGCCATGGCTGATATCCGGCTTCAGCCCCGACAAATACAAGCGTGAGCTCGGGTTTATCGGCAGCGTCATAGATTCAAGAGGGTTTTATCAGTCAATAAACCACTATTTTTTAATTATCGCGCAAAACTTCTGAGCCAGGCAACAAGGCCACGAGCGTTAAAAACAGCCGCTTCCCAAAAAGGGGGCGGCTGTTTTTAACGCACAATTTGAAAATCATTTTCAAATGTTGACAGGGTTAGCAGTATACTGTAAAATGAAAAGCGTTATCAAATTCATTGAATAAAAAGAAGGGAGGCCACCGCTTTGTCCAAACCCACAATATATAAAACCAAACAGCGCGAGGCAATCCTTAATTATATTGAAAAGAACAAGGAAAACATGATAACTGCCAGAAAGATCTATGACAGCTTTTTGAGTTTAAACAATCCCATTGGCATGGCCACAATATATAGGCGTCTTGAGGAGCTTACCGAACAAGGACTGCTCTCCAAGCACAATATCGAGGGTATTCCGGGGGCATGCTATCGGTATAAAAGCGATAAAGAGACAGAGGGGTACGCCCACCTGATGTGCGAGGACTGCGGAAACCTGACTGATTTGGACTGCGATTTCATAAAAAGCATCAACTCGCACCTGCTAAAGGAGCACCGCTTCGGACTTAATCCCCACAAAACGGTTTTTTACGGAACCTGCAGGGAATGCATGGGGGAGAAATGACCCACCAATATATCACGGTGTGCCGCTCGCCGGTAAAAGCGGCGCCGCACGCAAGACTGGAATATGGGATTTCCCCATCCCATTTCAACGCAAGCGGAATTTGAAGGCTGTGATGAAAAAGACCATATCCATATCCCTTATTTTACTGCTCCTGTGCGGACTGGCTTCCGGCTGCCGCGCAAGGGGCGGCAAAGACGCTGAAGACGAAAAAATCAGCGTGGTAACAACCATATTCCCACAATACGATTTTGTAAGGCAAATAGCCGGAGAACATGTGGATTTGAAAATGCTGCTGTCCCCCGGCATGGAGCCTCACTCATATGAGCCTACCCCACAGGATATAAAGGATATCAGCTCCTGCGACATTTTTATATATGTGGGCGGCCATGGAGAAAAATGGGCGGAAAACATTTTGTCCTCAATGGATGCGGATGATATGACAGTCATAGCCCTTATCGACTGCGTTGAGCCGGTGGAGGAAGAACTGCGGGAGGGCATGCAGGACACAGACTCACATCATCATGACGAGGCCTTTCATGATGAAGATTTACATGGCAGTACTACTCATGTAGAGGATTTACACCATGCCGGGCATGGTCACGACCATAAGGAATACGATGAGCATGTCTGGACCTCGCCTGAAAACGCAAAGCTCATCGTCCGGGCCATATCAGACGTGCTGATTGAAACCGACCCGTCCAACGCATCCTTATACAGGGAAAATACACAGGCTTATATCCAAAAGCTGGATGAGCTGGACAGGGAGCTAAAAGGCATAGTTGATAAAAGCAAGCGGAAAACCATAGTAGTTGGAGACCGCTTCCCCTTCAGGTATTTAACCGACGCTTACGGACTTGAGTATTACGCGGCGTTTCCGGGCTGCGCGCCGGAAGCGGAACCCAGCGCCGCCACAATCGCTTTCCTGATCGATATTATAAAGGTCCAAGAAATTCCCGTGGTTTTCTGCATGGAGCTTTCAAATGAGAAAATAGCCGATATCCTGTGTGAGAGCACCGGAGCGGAAAAACTGACTCTGCATTCCTGCCACAACCTAACCAAATCCGATTTTGAAGAGGGGTTGACATACCTTGAGCTTATGTATCAAAACGCCCAGGCCCTGAAAAAGGCCCTGGCGTAAGCTCAGCTGCAGATAATACCTCTTAAAAATATTTAGTGCTTAATCATTAAAACAGAATGGAGGCAGTCGGCTTGGCACTACTCAGCTGCAGACATGTCTGCTTTGCATATGAAAGCAGCCATGTCTGCGAGAATATAGATTTTGAGATAAACGAGGGAGACTATCTTTGCATCGTTGGCGAAAACGGTGCGGGAAAAAGCACCCTTATCAAAGGTCTCCTGGGTCTCAAAGCACCCTGCTCCGGGAAAATAATCAGGTCCCCGGAACTGCGGGGAAATGAAATCGGCTATCTTCCCCAGCAGACATCCACCCAGTCCGATTTTCCGGCGGGGGTGTTTGAGGTGGTTTTGTCCGGCTGCCTGAACAGCCTGGGTCCCAGGCCCTTCTATCGGAAAAAGGACAGGGACAAGGCCTTAAGCAGCCTTGAAAAGCTGGGCATTTTAAATCTGAAAGACTGCTGCTACAGGGAACTGTCCGGCGGCCAGCAGCAGAGGGTCCTGCTGGCCCGGGCTCTTTGTTCAACCAAAAAGCTCCTGCTTCTGGACGAACCCTTTGCAGGGCTTGACCCCCTCGTAACGGCCGATCTCTACAGCCTTATAGAGCATATAAACAGGGATATGGGTATCAGCGTCATAATGGTTTCACACGACATCAAGGGCGTTGTAAAATACGCATCTCATATTCTCCACCTCAAAACAGTTCAGATCTTTTTCGGAAAAACCGAGGATTACCTGAAAAGTGATATTGGCAGCAGATTTCTCGGAGGGCAAGCGGATGATTGAATTAATTAAGGGTATGTTTTCTTTTAACTTTATGGTCAGAGCTATATTGGTGGGAGTGCCGGTTGCCCTGTGCGCCGCGCTGCTGGGGGTAAGCCTGGTGCTCAAACGCTATTCCATGATTGGCGACGGGCTGTCTCATTTTGGCTTTGGAGTCCTGTCCGTTGCGGTGGCTTTAAACCTGGCTCCCCTGGCCTTTTCCATTCCCATAATGATTTTGGCGGCCTTTGCGCTGCTGAGAATAAGGGAGAGCAGTAAAATAAAAGGCGATGCCGCCACGGCCATTATCTCCACCGGCTCTCTGGCAGTGGGGATTATGGCCATATCCCTGTCTACCGGCATAAATGCCGATGTATACAGCTATATGTTTGGCAGCATACTCGCCATGAGCAAGGGCGATGTATGGCTCTCCCTGTGCCTGTCATCCCTTGTGCTCATACTGTTTATAGTCTGTTATAACAGGATTTTTGCCATTACCTTTGACGAGGCCTTTGCCCAGGCGACAGGAACTCGAACCAACCTCTACAACTTTTTAATCGCAATATCAACCGCCATTACAATTGTGCTCGGTATGAGGATGATAGGTACCCTGCTTATATCCGCCCTCATCGTCTTCCCCGCCCTTTCTGCCATGAGGATATGCAAGAGGTTTAAAAACGTTGTAATATGTGCTGCAGTTATTTCGGTCATCTGCCTGCTGTCAGGCCTTGTTATCTCATATGCTTTGGCGACCCCCACAGGGGCAAGCATCGTTGTAGTCAACATCATATTCTTCATTGCCTTTTCCCTGGCAGGATTTATAAAGTCCAGGGTAAATTAACAGCGCGTTTTTCAGGCCCTTATAAGCCGGCGCAACAAATCATATTGTTTGAGAGGTAACGAATGCAAAAAGAGATTTATCTTGCTGGAGGATGCTTCTGGGGAGTTGAGAAATATTTCTCATTAATAGACGGCGTTCTTGAAACGCAGGTTGGATATGCAAACGGAAATACGGACACCCCCACCTATTATCAGGTCTGTCACGAAAATACAGGCCATGCCGAAACCGTTAAAATCGTATATGAGGATACCGGAGAGATCCTATCGGTTTTGCTCTCCCTGTACTATCAGATAATAGATCCCACCTCTATAGACCGCCAGGGGGGCGATGTGGGCAGGCAGTACAGAACCGGCATATACTATACAAATCCCGGCGATTTGCCGATTATAGAAACCTCCCTGGACGGGCTCCGGAGAAAACTTCGCCGTGAGCTCGCTATTGAAGTTTTACCCTTGAAGTGCTTCTGGCCCGCCGAAGAATACCATCAAAAATATCTCTTGAAAAATCCTGAAGGATATTGTCATATCGGAAACGCTCATTTTGAGCGTGCAAAACGGGCTTCTCTTTTGCGATAGCATATCAATGAACCGTAAGCCGCTGCCTGCAGGTAGTTGCCCGTCCTCCGCTAAATACACGTCAAGCATATCTAAGACAAAGGGGTTATGCACAAATATATAACAAAAAGCCGTTGTCGGGAAAAAGGGACAAAGCCCGACAGCGGTTTTTTTGCTGTTTGAAAAATTTATAAATTGGCAGGTTTTTTTGCAGTTTTATGCACAAAAGTCAAAGATTTTGGAGATATTATGTAGTTTTATATGGAATTTTAGGCTAATTTTTTAGATTCAAATGCTTGACAATTCAAAATCTGATGCTAGAATATGCTTAAAGAATTTTTACTAATTCTTTTTAGTATTTTTGACTATAAGGTTATAAGGAGAAACATATGCTATGAATACATTTGACTCTGTCAAGGCTTTAGTCGTGGAAACACTGGGATGTGAAGAGAATGATGTGACCCTGGAGACCAACTTGAAGGATGACCTGGGCGCCGATTCCCTTACAGCGGTTGAGATGATAATGGTGCTGGAGGACGAGTTTGATATCATGATTCCGGAGGAAGCTTCCAGGGATATAGAGACAGTCGGCGATTTGGTCAATCTTGTTCAATCCCTTCTTTAGCATTTCTAATAAGCGCCGGCATATTGCGGCAGATATTCTAGGGCATGAAACTTCAATTTGATTTATCGGGGTGATCCTTTGACAGGACTTAAAATACTGGGCACAGGCAGCTGTGTTCCCAATCATTCCGTGACCAACCAGATGCTGGAGACCGTAGTTGACACCAGTGATGACTGGATTTCATCCAGAACAGGCATTAGGTCCAGATGTATAGCCAATGGCGACACAAATTTAACCATGGCGAAGGCGGCCGCGGAAAGGGCCATCGAAGCTGCCGGTATAAAAAACAGCGACATTGAGGTCGTGCTCTGTGCCACCATCACCAATGAATATGTGACGCCCTCCCTGTCCTGTCTTCTGCAGAGGGAGCTTGGACTAAATGAAGAGGTACTGGCTTTTGATATAAATGCTGCCTGCAGCGGATTTGTTTACGCGCTTAACACCGCTCACAGTCTTTTGCAGAAAACATCCAATAAATACGCTCTTGTTGTCGGCAGCGAAGTACTCTCTAAAATAATGGATTTCACTGACCGGAACACCTGCGTATTATTTGGCGACGGTTCGGGCGCGGTAGTGGTGAAGCTTTCAAGAAGAATGCCCTTTCTTTTTAATTCAGGGGCCAGAGGCGACAACCTGGTGCTCAACTGCCCCGCTATTTATGAAAGCAATAACCCGTTTTCTCAGAACACGAATGAAAAGAAAGCCGGGTTTCTCCAAATGGATGGCTCGGAGGTATTCCGTTTTGCCGTGGAGAGCATTAAAAAGAGTATTATGGCTCTCCTGGAAAAAGCCCAGGTCTCCCCTGAGGAAATAGACCACTATGTGCTGCACCAGGCAAACAGCCGTATCATATGTACCGCGGCCAAGAGACTGGGCGCTCCCATTGAAAGGTTTTTCATGAATATTGAAAAACGGGGTAACACTTCGGCTGCCAGCATTCCCATAGCTCTCGATGAGATGCGCACAAGCGGCAGGCTCAAGCGGGGCGACAAGCTGGTTCTTTCAGGCTTCGGCGGAGGGCTGACCTACGGCTCTGTTTATATGGCATGGTAGTAACATAGCTTTGACATACCTTTATTTTCTTGTTATTATTAATTATTAAATAATTATTGAAGCCTTTATGAAAGAGACGGTAAATATGGATTTGAGAGATATGCTGGGTATTAAATACCCGATAATACAGGGCGGCATGGCGAATATTGCAACTGGAGAATTTGCCGCCGCCATATCAAATGCCGGCGGCCTGGGGCTGATTGCCGCAGGCGGACTGACAACACAGCAGCTGCGTGACAATATCCGAAAAGCCAAAGCTCTGACGGAAAAACCCTTTGGCGTCAACATCATGCTTATGCACCCCAATGCCGATGAGGCCTCGGATATAGTAATTGAAGAGGGGGTGGGCGTAGTCACGACTGGCGCGGGCAATCCGGGGAAATACATGGATAAGTGGAAGAAGGCGGGGCTGAAGGTTTTCCCAATAGTCCCCAGTGTAGCCTTTGCCCGCAGAATGGAAAAGTACGGTGCGGACGGGGTTATAGCCGAAGGTACCGAGAGCGGCGGGCATGTGGGCGAGCTGACAACGATGGCCCTTGTTCCTCAGGTGGTATCCGCCGTTCAGATACCTGTTGTTGCCGCGGGCGGTATTGCCAGCGGACCTCAGATGCTGGCGGCATTTGCCCTGGGAGCGGTGGGAGTGCAGATTGGCACCGCGCTTCTTGTATCTGAAGAATGTCCTATCCATATTAATTATAAAAATGCTATAATAAAAGCCAAGGATACAGACACCACAGTAACTGGAAGAATTGCGGGAATTCCTGTGCGAATTTTGAAAAACAAAATGGCGCGTGAATATCTCAAGCGTGAAAAGGAAGGCGCAAATATTGAGGAGCTGGAGCTTTATACTCTGGGCTCCCTCAGAAAAGCGGTCATTGACGGCGATATCCACACAGGTTCTCTGATGTCCGGGCAGGTTGCAGGTCAGCTTAAACAGATACGGCCTGCCGGCGAAATAATGGAAGAGCTTTTCAATGACTTCAGAAAAGCGTTTGAGGAATTAAAAAACAGTTCTTTGCTCAACAGATAGTTTTTATGGAGGTTCATTATGAAGCTTGCTTTTCTTTACGCTGGTCAAGGCAGCCAGAAGACGGGAATGGGCAGAGATCTATATGAAGAGTTTCCCTCTATCCGCAGCTGCTTTGAGAATAAAAGCGCGGGCTTTGACTTAAAGGAACTATGCTTTGAAGCGCCGCTGGAGGTTTTGTCAAAAACCAGATATACCCAGCCATGTATGGCCGCAATTGCAATGGCGATAACAAAACTGCTTTATGACGAAGGCATATATCCCTCTTACGCAGCAGGTCTGTCTCTGGGCGAGTATTCCGCTCTTTACGCTTCTGGAGTATTTGACGATGACTCTCTTATCAGCATTCTGGCCTTCAGAGGCAAGGTAATGGAAGAAACTACGGCAAACATCAAGTCCAAGATGTGTGCTGTTTTTAACCTTTCCGAAGAGCGTATTATGGAAGCCATCGATAAAGTCAACAGCCTTAACCTGGGCGTTGTGGCATGCGCCAATTTCAACTGCCCCGGCCAGATTGTCATAGGCGGAGAGGAAAAGGCCGTTGACGCGGCCGCCGAAATATGCAAGAGGATGGGAGCAAAGCGCTGCGTCCCCCTCAATGTGAGTGGACCATTTCACACCCCCCTTATGGAAGAGGCCTCGGTTTTGCTGGGCGAGAGATTGGAGCAGACAAAGCTATATGACATGAGCTTTTCCGTGGTTTTCAATTCAACGGCTGATATACTGGGCGATGGCGAAACCATCCCCCACATACTAAAAAACCAGATTAAATCCCCGGTGCTTTTTGAAAAAACCATATATAGGCTCCGAAGTATGGGCGTTGATACAATTATAGAAATCGGACCGGGCAGGGTTCTTTCCGGTTTTGTAAGGAAGACCGCGCCTGAAATCGTCTCATATACCATTGAAGATGTGGAGAGCTTTTATAAAACCGTAAAGGCGGTAAAAAGTGCATGAATAATATTATGCTTACAGGTAAAACAGCCATCGTTACAGGCGGCGGACGCGGGATAGGCCGGCTCATCTGCGTAAAACTGGCGGAGCGGGGGGCAAATATCGTCATAAACTATGCCGGAAACGATAAGGAGGCAGAGCTCACCAGGGATTTGTGTCAGCTGGCGGGCGCAAATGCCGTTCTCGCCAAGGGGGATGTCTCCAAAATGAAAGCCTGCGAGAAAATTTTTGAAGTCTGCGAAAAAAGCTTTGGTCCTCCCGACATTCTGATCAATAACGCGGGAATTACGAAGGACAATTTGATTCTAAGAATGACGCCTGAGGATTTTGACGCCGTTATCGCCGTCAATCTGAAAGGCGCTTTCAACTGTATTAAGCTGGCTTTCCGCCCCATGGGCAAGAAGAGAAGCGGGCGAATAGTCAATATATCCAGCATTGTGGGCATCGGTGGAAATGTCGGCCAGGCCAATTATGCCGCCAGCAAGGCAGGCCTCATAGGCCTGACCAAATCGGCCGCCAAGGAATTTGCCAAGCGGGGTATCACCGTAAACGCCGTTGCTCCCGGATACATTGAAACTGACATGACAGCCGGCTTATCGGATGAGCTGAAAAATGAAATGCTCAAGGCCATTCCGTTGGCACGGCCGGGCAAGGGTGAAGATGTGGCCTCGCTGGTTGCTTTTTTATGTAGCGAGGAGGCTTCCTATATAACTGGTCAGGTCATTTGTGTTGACGGAGGTATGTCCGTGTAGCGTTAAATCTCTGAAAATTTTCGCCTATGTCTTTAAAAATGACATAATTCGCTATATAATAGTTAATAGGCTAACTATTATATAGCTCACAACCGCATTGCAAATTATTCCAATAACAGAAAGGCTAAGTTCAATGAACAGACGTGTTGTCATAACCGGTATGGGAGCTGTGACACCCCTCGGAAACAATGTAAAAACTTTCTGGGACTCTATAAAAAAGGGTGTCTGCGGTATTGGCCCTATAACAGCCTATGATACAAGCGAAACTAAGGTGAAGCTGGCAGCAGAGGTTAAAATAGACCCTTCGGAATACCTGCCCCCGGCAGATATCAAGAAAATGGACAGTTTCACTGTTTTGGCCATGATAGCCGCCAATGAGGCGCTGGAAGACAGCGGCATAAGCTGCGATAACGCAGATCCAAATAGATGCGGAGTCCTTGTATCCTCCGGTATCGGAGGGATAAAAACGATTATCCGTGAGTACAACAAAAGCCTGGAAAAGGGATACGACAGGGTCTCCCCTTTCTTTATCCCCATGGCTATAGTAAATATGGCCTCCGGAAGGATAGCTATAAAAACAGGCTTTCATGGCCAGGCTTCAGCAGTCGTAACGGCCTGCGCCGGCAGTGCCAATGCCATTGGCGAAGCCATGCGTATGATCAGGCACGGATATCTGGACGCTGTCGTATGCGGCGGCACGGAATCGGCAATCATGCCCCTGACCATCGGCGGATTTACCTCCATGAGAGCCCTGTGCGAAACAGACGACCCTGGTCGTGCTTCCATTCCCTTCGATTTGGAGCGAAGCGGCTTTGTAATGGGCGAAGGCGCGGGCATTCTCGTTCTTGAGGAGCTTGAACACGCCAAAAGGCGTGGCGCCAAAATATATGCGGAGGTCTCCGGATATGGTGTCACATGCGATGCCTACCATATAACGGCACCGGAGCCTACGGGCGAATACGGATCAGAGGCCATGAGACTTGCCTTGATGGATGCAGGTATTGGCCCGAGTGACATAGACTATATAAACGCCCACGGTACATCCACACCACTCAATGACAAGGGTGAAACACAGGCAGTTAAGGCCACCTTCGGCAAGTATGCGACAAGATTAAAAATCAGTTCAACAAAGTCCATGACAGGCCATCTTCTGGGAGCCGCCGGCGCAGTGGAGACAATTATTTGCGCTCTGGCTGTTAAGGAAGGCTTTATACCGGCTACAATAAACTATAGGGTTCCGGACCCGGAATGCGATCTGGACATTGTGCCGAATGCAGGTCTCCAGCAGAGTGTTAAATATGCAATGTCAAATTCCTTTGGATTTGGCGGCCATAACGTATCCCTTGTCATATCACATTATGATTAATTGAAAGGAGCTAGCCCCCTTGGAGCTTTCAGTTGATGAAATCAAAAAAATACTTCCCCACCGCTACCCTTTTTTGTTTGTCGACAGGATAATCGACTTTGAACCGGGGAAATGGGCAAAAGGAATTAAATTGGTTTCGGCCAACGAAATGCTTTTTTTAGGCCACTTCCCGGATATGAATATTATGCCCGGTGTTTTGATTCTTGAAGCCCTTGCTCAGACAGGAGCCGTTGCCGCTCTTACCGCGCCGGAAGACAAAGGAAAAATCGCGCTGTTTGGAGGTATTAAAAACGCACGATTTAGAAAACAGGTAGTACCGGGTGATGTTTTACAATTGGAATGTGTCCTGACAAAAAGAAAAGGTTCAATTGGATTTGCGGAGGCTGAGGCAAAGGTCGAAGAGGATACCGTCTGTTTGGCGAATTTTGCTTTCGCTATCAGGGACATTGACGCCAGTTTATAATGACAAAAGAAACTATATAAAGAAACGGAGAATAATAATGCTTGAGGTTTTATTTGCAGAGGTTTACGCAAAATTTAAGCTGAATTTTTACAGAAGGATATTCAGCCGCTTTGAAACAAGGGAGGCAAGCCTTACCGCGGTGGAAACATTCTGCGTTGAGGTTATTCACGCTCTGGACAATCCCACAATTAAAGAGTTTGCAAACTTTGTAATGATATCTCAGGCAAACGCCGCTTACAAGGTGCAAAACCTGATTAGAAAAGGCTATGTGACCAAGAAACGCTCTGAAGAGGACAGGCGGGAGTACACTCTCTCAGTCACGGACAAATTCTACCACTATTATGCCCAGAGTTCCGAATATATGAACGAGGTTATGAGAAGAATGCGCGAGCGCTTCACCGATTCGGAAATTAAAACCCTTGAATATATTCTGGAGACCATTTCAAACGAGCTTATGCCCGAGATACCTTTGAAAAAAAAGCTGCGTGTAGGCTAACATAGCAATACTGAAGAAATTCATGCCGGTCAAAAGGAAGCCCGTTTTTCCACCGGTGTAATAACATCATAAGGCGTAGTCTTTCGCGGCAAATAGGATAAGTTTAGTTTATAAAGGGGCTGTTGCTCTGCTTGAGCAACAGCCCCTGACAGCATTAAATTTCAGAATTAACTCACATTATATGGGGTACGCAGCTTATTTCGGCCCGTACTTCTCGTCCATGGAATTCAGATAGTCTCTATAAGTATCCTTTGTGACGACTGCGTAATCTGCAAGCCAGATGGCGCACTCATCGCTTTCACCCTTGAACTGGGGCCAGAGTGTCTCGGCGGTGGCGCGTCCATCGCAGAGCGCTATAAGGCCGAGAACCGTCGGAGTTGCATATGCGTAATTGGAGATAGCGATGGCACACTTCCAGGCACCGTCATATCCATTATCCCACTCCTGCTCAAGCATCGGATGTCCGACTGTGGTAATGAGCATCGTATCGTTGCGCCCAAGGTCATCCGCTGCCCGGGCAGCGCCCTGGGAGTAGTTCTCAAGACAGCTCGCCACCATCCAGTACTTCACTTCAGGATGAGAGCCAATCGTCTGGGCGGTGGGGTCGTATCCGCCTTCAAGGGTGAACCAGGCGCTTTGTCCGGCGGCAAAGCTGTCATTATAGAAGATATTTTCATTGCCGGGGAATGCCTCTTTGAAGGCATCTTCTATGCCGATAATCCGCTCGTTCAACGCAGGGGAAACGGAGAAATCGATGGTGATAAGGCCGATCTCATTTGTATCCACATCACCCCAGTACTCCTTGTAATTATCGGTAAGGTACTTCAGGGAATCATAACCGGACTGGTACTGGGGCAGACCCACTGTTGGTGTTATAACCCTGCCCTCAGCGTCATAATACTCGGTGAACAGGTTAATGTAGGGAATTCCGCTTTCCTCCAGCAGCGAAAGTACCGCATTTTGAACGGAGTTTGTCGTCTCAATAATAAAGCCGTCCACATCACCGCGGTCTATCAGCGTCTGGAGATTTGTTACATATGTCTCATCATCTGTGTCGCCGGACATGCGCGTCAGCTCAAAGTTGTATACCGGCGCTATATCCACGAACGCGTCATACATCTGCTGCTCAAGCAGGTTGTTGTCGTAGTGAGCATAGACGAACTTATATGCGGGACGGGCAAAGTGGTCCACATCTTCGTCAATGGTACCCACAATCTCTGACACGACTGCCTCTGCCGTAGCGGCCGGAGGGGGTGTTTCTTCTTCCGTTTGCGAAGGTGCTGTTTCATCAGGTGGTGCTGATGCCTTTTTACCTTCTGAGCCTTTAGCGCAGCCCACAAGTGAAATCAGCATGATAAGTGCGAGTAGAAATGCCAATAGCTTTTTCATATTTTACCTCACTTCCTAACAGTATTTATTATTTATATATTTTTGCTCTTCTTTTACTCCCGTTCCAACGCCCGGCGCCTGGCCAGAGTGCCCACAAAATCAAAACACAGCGCAAGAACCAGCAAACTGCCGCGCGCAACAATTTGCCAGTACGGCGGGAAGCCGACGGCTGTAAGCCCTGCGTTAAACACGTTCAACAGCAGAATACCGATGAAGCAACCGCTCATTTTACCGGCGCCGCCGAGAAACGATACACCTCCAAGCACCGCCGCCGTAATCGCATCCAGCGCGCCACTGCCTCCTGTCATGGGCGATGCCGTGTGCATTCGCGCTGCAAGGACCGCACCGGCCAGCGCTGCCAGTGCGCCGTTGTTGATATACAAAATCGATGAGACCCGTTTCGGGTTGATGCCGCTGAGTCTGGCAGCGCGACGGTTTCCGCCGCACATATACACGCTCCTGCCAAAGCCTGTGTTTGAAAGGATAATGCTGTAGGCAATCATCAGAACAAGCATAATGATAAAGGGCAGTGGTATAACATTAAAAAGCGTGGTGGAGCCGAGAACCCAGAAGCTTTGTGTTGGAATCTGAATGTTCTTGTTTTGAGTTATTACGGTAACGAAGCCTTGAAAAACCGACATCAGGCCGAGAGTTGCTATAAAGTTCATAAATCCCAGCTTGTTGATAAGCAGAGCATTGATAAGACCGCATGCCGCACCAAAGAGGATCGTAAGAATCAGGGCAATAACCCATGGAATGCCGGCATTAATGAGTAATGCTACTACCACGCCGCCGAAACAGGCGATTGCGCCGGATGAGAGATCCACCTCACCGCAGATGAGCAGCATCGTCATCCCGACGGCAAGCACTCCGACAAAGCTCATGGAATTCATGATGTTCCGTATGTTTTCCAGGCTGAGAAAACTCTGGTTAAAAGAATAAAACAGCAAAATGACAGCGACCGTAATGATCAGAAGGGCTGTATTGCTGGAACGCAGCAGTTTTTTGAAACTCATTTTTTATCCTCCCGTTCTGTCATGTTTTCAGGCGTCTGCGCGCACTCAGGAAGTCTACAGTCAAAGCAATCAGGAGCAGCGCACCCGACGCAATGGTCTGCCAGTACGGCGAGACGTTAATCACTGTCATTCCGTTGTTAAAGCAGTTGAGTATAAGGATGCCTATCAAAGCACCGCCCATTCCACCGGTTCCGCCTCCGAATGAAATGCCTCCGAGAATCGCGGCCGTAATTCCGGCAAATTGACTGTTTGTAATTCCAACGGTATTCGCCGTTTGCAACCGCCCGGCCAGGAGAATGCCTGCCAGCGCAGAAAGGCATCCTGCGTTAATAAACAGCGCGTAGGATATGCGCTTCGGGCGGAGGCCTCCGAGCCGCGCGGCATCCGGGTTGCCGCCGATAAGATAAACACCTCTGCCAAATTTCGTGTTTTTAAGTACAATGCCGTATACCAAAAGTGCAAGCAACGAAATAATCAGCGAGTACGGGACATAGTTTAAAAACCGACCGCCGCCCAGGAACTTGAATACAGGATCGTAAATGTCAATCTGCTTGCCCTGGCTGATGATAGGAGCAAACCCTTGCGTAATCGCCGCGGTGGCGAGGGTTGCTATAAAAGACTGGAGCCTCAACTCATTTACCAGAATCGCATTGAACGCCCCGCAGATTCCCCCCATCGCCAATGCCGCTATCAGCGCGATATACCATGGGACACCAACTCTCAGAAGATAGGCCGCCAGCATCGCACACATCGTACCAATTCCACCAAGGGAAAGGTCAATATGTCCTGCTATCATCAGAGTACCGGCGCCAATTGTCAGCAGCGAAACAACCGTTGTGGATTGAAGAATATTCCGTATGTTCTTCGGACTGACAAACGCACCGTCTGAGAGTACTGTATAAATAATCACTATCGCCGCAAGCAGGAGAAAAAGCGCGAACATTTTCGTGCGGATAATTTTCCTCATTTGGCTTCACCTCCATCAGTTACGGCAGTATCCGACATGGCAAGGGAGAGGATTTTCTCCTCAGTCGCGTCAGCGCGGTCCACACATCCGGTTATCCGGCCCTCGCGCATTACATAAATCCTGTCGGAAACTCCGATAACTTCCGGCAGTTCACTTGAAATAAAAATCACACCAATCCCCTGCTTGGCAAAGTCGCAAACCCTCTGGTAAATCTCTGCCTTAGTGCCCACGTCAATGCCCTTCGTCGGCTCGTCAAGGATTAGAATCCTTGTGGTCATTTTTTCACTGGTCCAACGGCCGAGGATGACTTTTTGCTGGTTCCCTCCGGAGAGCTCAGCGACGATTTTGTCCGTATCCGGTGTTTTTATTGAATACTTTTCAACGGCGTTATCGGCAAGCTCAGCCTCAGCCCTGCGGTCAAGGAAAAAGAACCTGCATATTTTTGATAAGACGGGAATACTCACGTTGTCCCGTATGGAGCGATATAGGACAAGCCCCTGCTCCTTCCTGTCCTCCGGGCAGAGCGCAAGACCTGCAGCCACTGCTTCTGTTGGTGACTTGAATGCTATGGGCTTACCCTCCAGAAAAATCTCACCTGAGATAATCTTATCTACACCAAAAAGCGCGCGGACCACCTCTGTCCTGCCCGCACCGACCAACCCGGCAAAGCCAAGGATTTCACCTTTTCTAAGTGTAAAGCTGACGTCTTTTACCTTCTTTGTCACAAGATTTTTTACCTCAAGAAGCGTATCCCCATATACCGTGTTCCGCGACAGGTTGGCATATGTGTCGCCGATTTCACGTCCGACCATAGCCCGGATAAGCTCCTGCTCATTCGTCTGCGCCGTGACAAATGTTTTCACAAGGGCGCCATCCTTGAATACGACAATATCGTCTGTAATCTGAAAAATCTCAGCCATACGATGGGAAACATATATGATGATTTTCCCCTCGCGTTTTAGCTCATCGATGATTTTGAAAAGGATGGAAATCTCGGCCTCGGCAAGGCTTGCCGTGGGCTCGTCAAAGGCTATAATATCTGAGCCACGGCGGTAGGCCTTCATGATTTCCACCATCTGCTGATAAGCAACAGAGAGACGACCGACAGGTGTTGTGGGGTCTATTGAAAGACCGAACTTTGAGATAATTTCCTGCGCTTCCCGCTTCAGCCGCGGCTTGTCGATAAAGCCAAACTTGTTTTTCGGCAGCGCGCCTGCAAATATGTTTTCCATAACGCTCATTGCGGGAATCATCTGCCGCTCTTGGTAAATAACGCTAACACCCGCCTTAATCGCATCAAAGGGCGAGGTGAAGTTCTGCTTTTTTCCTGAAATTATAATATCGCCCTCGTCGGCGGAGAGATCTCCGGCAAGTATTTTGAGGAGCGTTGACTTTCCGGCGCCGTTTTCGCCGAGCAGCGCCAATACACGTCCACCCTCTGCCCGGAAACTGATTTCCTTCAATGCCTGGACGCCGGGGAAGGCTTTTTTTATCCCCTTAAACTCGAGATATCGTTCCACATAGTCACCCCTCTTGAGTGGATCATGAGCCATGGGCAAAAAATCACTAATACTGTGTTGTCAATTCCTTGGCCGTATGAGATATTCTTTTTTCATTCAATAACATGGTTAAGTAATAAGTAGGCAATAAGTCAGAAATAATAACAGTCATATATTACATATATGGGCCATATAATTGTGCTCATTCTGTACAAATAGCTTAACCCTTAGGATTTGCCGTGTCAACCCTATCGAGTATGGCGTTTTCGCTTGTGCTATAGCCAAAATGCTATCGCAAAAAAACTGCCATGCTTGTATCAATGGCAGTCATGACAGGCGAAAATATATAATTTGATCGATGATTTCTCGCATAAATGCTTAAAGCATCGACCGATTTGTTTTATATTATTTAATTTATGTCCACTGAACAAATGCGTTTTACATAACAAGCCTGTTTTGCCCGTTTCAGATACATTGATTGACTGCCTGTGTTCAAGCAGGTATAAATTATGTTTTACTTCTTATCACTTCGCAGCTGCGCCGGATTATCCGGCAGCATTTTGACGAAATTCCGCGCCTGCCTGGACAGTCTGTCTTCGTACCACGCTACAACAATATAAGCGGTTTCTTCATCGAGCCTCAGCGGATAATACCTGATGTCGTCTTTCGGGTTAATAAGGGAGAAGCGTGCACATATACTTACACCGCTTGTTTCACGCAATACATTTATCAATGTGGGGAAATTATCAAGGAGCTCTATCCGCTTGGGTGTGAAGCCGATCTTATGGCAAAGCCTGATGAGCCTTTCTTTTGACGCCGCCTCATCCTGCTGGGCAACAATATAAAATGTCTGCTCTGAAAGCTTGTCCGGCTGCGGCGTATCATATGCTGCCAACGGATGCTTCTTGGACATGGCAAGGTGCATGGTATACTCGGATATATATTTGAACCGCACCTTCTCATCCTTTTTTAACGCGAAACTATGTGTAAAGGCGATATCTGTCTCTCCGAACTCGAATTGGCGTTGCAGCTCACGGAAATCAAACAGCTGCTTTTCAACAATCACATCCGGATACTTTTCCGCATAGTCCTGGAGATACTGTTTAAGCAGAGAATAATCCTCCACAGCGTCGTACGAACTTGGCGCGACAACTCTCAGTTTTTTGCTTTCTGCCGTGGACATTTCCTTGGCGGTTGTAATTGCCTTTTCCATATTATTGTAAAGGGATTCCATAGCGTTCAGCAGGTATTCCCCCTGGGGCGTCAGCGATACTCCCTTATTGTTGCGGTTGAACACCGTAAACCCGATTCCGTTCTCAAACCTCTGCAGCGCTTTTGAAAGTGTCGGTTGAGAAATATACAGACTTTCCGCAGCCCTTGACATATTCAAATAGCGACCCACAGTCAGAAATGCTTCAATCTGCTGAAAAGTAATATTATACAAATCCATCCCCCTTACCATTCCATCAAGTCAATAATCATAAATATATTACTATTGTACATTTTTAAACCGATATGCTAACATGAATAGAGCAATAGTGCGAGAGGAGCGCGTTTATGGCACAATATTTGGAATATGGTCTGGCTGGCAGAGGCGCAATCGTCACCGGAGCCGGGACCGGAATCGGCGCGGCCTGCGCTGTGGAGTTGGCTAAGGCTGGAGCAAAGGTTGCCCTGTTCGGCAGGCGAACAGGACCGATTGAGAGTGTTGCCGCCGAATGCTCACAATACACTCCCGGCGCGATTTTCGTTTCTGTCGACGTGTCTGATAAAGACGCGGTTGAAAAGGCCGTGGATTTGGTAAAGAACACATTTGGCAGAATTGATGTCCTTATAAACAATGCGGGAATAGAATCGCCGTACCAAGTCGGAGAAACACCCTTTGACGCCTTTTTCGACATGGAGCCGGACGAATATATGCAGTTTTACCGGGTTCACGCACTGGGCCATTACCTGATGATGCAGGCCGTCATCAAGTATATGAAGCAGGCACAGTTCGGGCGTATTGTCAACGTGACCTCCGTCACCGGCGTGAATGCTGCTTATTCTTCTCCTGCATATACCTCCAGCAAGGCAGCGGCTATTTGTCAGACCAAGTCCTTTGCGAAAAAATACGGGAAATACAATATTATCGTCAATTCAATCGCGCCGGGTATGGTCAATACTCCAATGAAAGCAAACTCTCCTCCGGAAGAATTTGCCGCTGTAGCGGAAATGAGCCCATTGGGGCGTGTGGCTGAACCCATTGATGTGGCACGCCTGGCCATGTTTCTATCCCAGGAGCATCTTTTCGTCTCAGGACAGAACATTATTGTTGACGGCGGAGCTACAGTGTAGTCTCCAGTCTATCTATAAGAATTTTATCATTATATAATAAAGAAATCAAACCAGCTTTAGGGACTGTGTCGTATGGATGTACTCCACGATAACAGTCCCTTCTTTCATTTAATAAATACAGCGGTACTTTAATATCCACTGTTGATTGAACCTGCCTGAATTGATTTGCGGGTATCCGCCGCAAATCAATTGTGCTGCAAGCAGGCATTACTATATAAAACTATCAGAAAAAGAATGATGCGCCATCGCTTGAAAACATCTTTGCCGGTATGGGGAAGGGCGGTTCCTGGGGCTCCAATTCATCTGCCGCCAGTTTTATCGCTGCCGCATGTGCCTTCTCAATCTGCGCCGGGGCTACCGGAAACGGCCCATGGGACGGATAAATTTCGTCAAACATATCCTGCATTTTCATGAGTTTTTCCATGCTGGCTATGTAGGCATTAAGACTGCGCACCTCTCCGAACATAAAAACGGGCGTCTCAGATACAGAGTCACCGGATATCAGAATTCGGCCCTCCCGGTCAAGAATCGCTATGCTGCCAGGGGTGTGTCCGGGTATCAGGATAACTTCAAAGGACCGCCCTCCGATGTCAATTACGTCTCCTTCCCACAACGGGCAAACAGATGCGTCCGGCTTTGCTGTCGTGTAATAATACGGCATTTCGGCAGGGTGCATATACGCCGTTTCGAACTGTGTATTACAGCCGATATGGTCACCGTCGGCGTGGGTGTTTACAAGCACCACCGGCTTGTCAGTCAGCGCCTCAACTTCTTCTTTCATGCTCCCTGAAGCTCCAAAACCCGTATCAACAAGAAGCGCTTTCTCTGTGCCGATAAACAATAGTGAACGCACACCGTTATCCTCAATCCGGTACGTGTTTTCATTGATTTTTACAACCTGCAACGGCTGCTGCTTTTGCTCCGACATAATCAACCTCCGTAAAATAATAGACTCTCAATGGAATCTCGTACTATATATGCAGCTTGACATTATTTGAAGCAAGTCGCTGCTGCAGCTCGGCGACATCCAGCGCCGGAAAATCCTTTGTCATGGAAGCGGCTGTACCTGCTGCCTGACCTGTGACAGCGCATGGCGGAATCACGCGTGTTATATCCCACATGTCATCGGTTACGGAAATAATGCGTCCGGCCACAATAAGGTTGGGCACAGCAGGTGTATACAGGGTACGGTATGGGATTTCATAGCATGGCCCCGCCTTTCGCCAATCCCCCGTCAGTCCGATACTGTCTTCAAAAAACACATGGCTCTCCGTGTCATCCTGTGTATATGCCCCCACAATGCGCCGCGACATGCGGACAAGGGGGATGGTGGAAATAGTAACGGGGACATAATCCGGCTGTTCCGACTTGATTTTAAGGATATCCTCATACATTTTCCCGTGTGCCTCGATAACCGCTGAGGAAAGCTCCTCACCGTCCACTCCTGAAAAGCGCGTAGGGGCAAGAGATACGACCTTGACATTGTCATATGGATCGTCATCTTCAGAAGCTTCAGAAGACGACGGCAGGTCGGCAAGACCAAACATTTTAAGCTTAACCTTGCCACCAGTGTAATAATAGTACCAGCTGGCAAGGCCATTGCCTTTTTCATGGAGCGCAGTCGGGGCCCCGGCCATATGGGCAATATCTGCATCGCCCGTACAGTCCACTACCGCCTCGCAGGCGATAACACTGCGCCCTGATTTGTTCTCCACTACTATACCTGAAATGAGAGGGCCGTCCTTTATGACAGATGCCGCCAGGGTTCCATATAAAACTTTAACCCCCAGCTCCAGCAGTAATTTCTCGACACGCAGTGCGAAAAGGTGCGGGTTGAACTGCGTGATAAACCGCGCTTTCATCCGCTCCTCAAGGGACCCGCCCTCAAGCCACGCCTTTGGATAGTTTGCCTCTGCGCCGTGCTCGATAGACAGGCGCAGCAACTCCTCCCCTATACCGAATATAACCTGGTTTCCCCTGCCGTCATCAAGGGGGAGGAAAATTGTAACCAGCCCCAGGGTCGCCATTCCGCCGAGACAGAATTCCCGCTCAATCAAAATGACATCGGCACCGCTCCGGGCCGCCGCTATCGCTGCCGATATCCCGGCGATGCCGCCGCCGGCGACCACAACATCCGCACGATGTGACACCTTAAGCTTCCGTTCAGGTTCCGTTACAAATTTTTTTATACCACTCACCTCTTCAGTTCATATTAAACATAAGTCCTAATAAGTCCTTTGTCTATATTCTAGAGGCAGAGCGGCTGAGCGGTCAAGATAAACTTCCAGACGCGGTATAACTTTGAAGCTATATCCAAATTGGTAATTGAATTATACAAAACCACACAAACAGTTGTATAATGTTATTGGTCGTTTTATACTATTTATACATAGATTATAGGATACTGATCAAAAAAAGTAAAGGAAAGTGGAACCTGGCAGGCAGGTTTTGCTACATACCATCACGCTGCGTTATGAGAGTGAGGCTTCAGGGCAACACTTGAGGATTTCGAGTGCGATCCCTAAAAATATAGTCACTTGTAGCGAAGATAAAAATATAGAGAGAGGAGCATCCATTATGCCACCACTGCCGAAATTAACTGATGAGGAAAAGCGAATGCTCAACGGCGACGAGGGTGTCGTCAAGCAAAAGTGCATGCAGTATTTGGTGGAGATGTGCCAAATCGCAGGCGCGGAACGCCTGGTAGATCTCGACGGAACCGGGGATATGCACACTCCCGGTCTCGAACTCAGCCAACATATTGTCATCACCATAGACGAGCTTGCGGAGTTTGCCGAGCAGGGCGGTAAGTTTAAAATTCCGACCTTTGCGAACAAATCCCCCTTTAGCGAACAGCCGCCCATCCACGGCTGGGAGAACTGCAATATATGCGCCTACAAAAACCCGGAGACAAGACATGATGATCCGGAGTTTCACAAAAAGGCAATGCATGATGAAGAATTCAAAATCCTGCGCAAGATGGGGTTGATTACGACCCATTCCTGTGCAAATTACCTGACCATGTCCTATCTGCCCAGTGTTGGGCAGCACTGCTCCTGGTTTGAGAGCAGCCAGATGCCTTACTGCAACGCCACTCTGGGCGCGCGCACAAATTTTGACGGCACGCTGGCAACGTGTCTGCTGGGTAAGGCGCCCTATTATGATATGCACATCACAGAGAACCGTTATGGAACTATACTGATCGAAACAGACCGCCTAATTCAGACGGATCTTGAGTGGGATGTCTATGGTTTTACCGTCGGCGAGGCGTGCGATGTTGAGGTCCCCGTCGTTACCGGTACCACACGCCCCACAACGACCCAGTACCAGAAGTTCAATTCGGCATGCAGCACCGGCGGCGCGACAAGAATGTACCATTTACCCGGCATCACACCGGAAGCGCCGACAATTGAGCATGCTACCGGCGGGCGGCCCTTCAAAAAGCAAATCTTTATTGGTGAAAACGAGCTTCGCAAAACATACGAAATCCTGAACTTCCACACCACGGACAATGTTGACTTTGTTTATCTCGGCTGTCCTCACCTGAACATCGTGGATTTGATGATTTTGGCGAGAAAGCTTGAGGGCAAAAAGTGTAAAGTTCCCCTGTGGATAATGACTGCTCCATGGTTGTACAACAGCGCCAGGGACTTGGGTTATCTCGAAATATTCGATAAGGCCGGCGCACACCTGATGTCCGGAGCATGTCTGGCGGCAATGGGTGCGGTTCCGGAGGGTGTCCGAAACATCGCCGTGGACAGCGCAAAGCAGGCCTATTATATAACAGGCTGCTATCCTGACGACGATTACCGCCTGCAGGTATGCTACGGCTCACAGGATGACTGTATTGACGCCGCGCTCACAGGCAAATGGCGCGGAGAGTGGAGGTAGTAGATATGGCAGAAAAAATCAGACTCAGAGGTCGCTGTGAATACCCGGGCTGCGTTGAAGCGGAGGCCCTTGTCGCGCCCAGGTATTTGCAGGGTTTTACAAATGTCAGCCCGGAAAACGGCTATACAACGGAGCGAAACCATCCCCTGTTCAAGGTCCCGTACACCGATAAGGTACTGGTGTTCTACTCACCCCGCGGGTCCGGAGGCTTTCTTATGTATGGTTTCGGCAAAAAACCTGCGGCTTTCGTCCACACGAAAAGCTCCCCCCTCACAGTTGGATGCGCTCTCCAGGCGCGCGTACCGATGATGACAGATTTTGAGGACGATCCCCTTAAATACATAGAAACGGGTGATATAGTCCTGGTCAACGCCGACGAGGGGTATATAGAAATCACTAAAAAATCTGACAAATAATATAATGTTCACTGAATAAATGTGTTTTTTGAAACAAACCAATTTTACCCGCTTAAGATACATTGATTGACTGCCTGTGTGCAAGGTTTCCTACCGGTTACAACAATAATCCTTGCGCCTGAACAATTCAGAAACGCTGCCATAGTATTGTTTTTGAATTGTTCAGCAGGCATTAAATAAAGGTAAACACGGAAGGAGAAGAAGATATGAGATGCAGGGCAGCTCTTGTCCCGAAGATGGGGCTTGACGTTGTTGTAGAGGAAGTGGAGCTTGCCGAACCGGGCGATTATGATGTCCGTATAAAGGTTATGACGTGCACGATTTGTCACAGCGATATACATGCCCTCAAAGGCGAGCACGGGGCATATGAAGGACCAGGCATGGCCGGCCATGAAATTGCCGGTATTGTTGACAAATGTGGCCCCAAGGTGACCTACGTCAAACCGGGAGACCGGGTTCTGTGTACTGAAGTACGTCAGGGCTGTGGCTACTGTTATCAATGCCTGCACGACCGCCATTGGTTCTGCGAGAACGTCCCTCATACAAGCGACCTTTTCCGGATTCCTAGCCCATTTACAAGGCTTAACGGAGAGGTGTGCATACAGACCTGTTCCGGAGCCAGCGGTTTTGCCGAGTATACCAACGCCCATGAGTCCATGCTGGTCAAGCTTGACGATGATATTCCCTTCGAAATCGGCTCGGCACTGGCCTGCGGCTTCATGTCCGGCTTCGGCGCCGTTCTCAACAGGTGCAAGATAAAGCCCGGCGAGAGTTTTGCCGTGGTAGGCTGTGGCGGCGTGGGCCTTAGCGCCATTATGGGCGCCCGGCTTTCAGGTGCGCTTCCAATCATCGCCATTGACGTCATGGATGTAAAGCTGGAAGCAGCAAAGAAATTCGGTGCCACCCATACAATCAATTCCAGGAACTGCGACCCTGTTGAAGAGGTCAAAAAAATCACACGAGGCTATGGTGTGGAACACTCCCTTGTGGCTGTTGCAGGTAAAGGAATTAAAAAAATGACCTGGGACCTGACAGCCGGCTACGGTCAGATGGTTATCGTTGGGCACGAACTGTATGAAAACGAGTTTATGACCGACCTGAACTACTTTGATGTACTCACCGGAAAACGCGTCACCGGAAGCGTCATGGGCGCCGTAACACCGCGCCGGGACATTCCGATATATATGGATATGTATCGCAAAGGCCTGATTGATATAGACTCACTGCTAACCAACCGCTTCACCCTAGATCAGATTAAGGAGGCCCTGGAGGATTCCATGAGAGGCGCCTTGAAGAATGTGGTTGTAATCGGTGAGCAGTAAACGCAAAATTCCAATTACAATGGGAAACGTGCCTGTCCAATAAGACCAAAATACATGCCGACATGCGGCGGAAAGAGGAATGATATTGATATGAAATACAAAAGGCTCCCTTATATGGCCCCGGGCGCGAAATACGAATACGTGGGGACAACAATCACGCCGATTAACGTACCTGTTTTCGAATATCCCATTTCTCCCCGGGAGAACTTCCAGCGCGTCCTCAACCGCGAAAAACCGATGTGGGTGCCCACATCCCTCAACGACTTTAATTTCACCATGGCAGGAGTGCTGACAGGTCTGCCGGACCTTCGTTTTGACTTCACTGAGCGCTGCGACTGGACAGACCTTTTCGGCTGCGTCTGGGAATGGCTTCCCGAGGCTGGCGGTTCCATGCTCAAGCCGAACCAATCCCCAGTTTTGGATGATATTACCCAGTGGGAGAAAAAGATAGTATGGCCGGATTTAAGCGAGGACCGCATTAAAGAATGCTGCGAGAAATACATGAGTCAGTCTTATTATCATGCAGACAAGATGAACTATTTCGATATCGGGATGGGCTGTACCGAGCGCCTTGTTGCCGTCATGGGCGGATATGAAGAGGCCTTGATAGCCCTGGTCGAAGAGCCGGAGGCCTGCCGTGAGTTCATGGCCGAGCTGTCACGCTTCAATTGCCGAATGTTCGACGCGATCAACAAATACTTCCCCACCGATTTGGTCATGTATCACGACGACTGGGGCACAGAGCGTGATACCTTCTTCGGTGAACGCATGATGGAGGAGCTGGTCTATGGCCCCAACGAAATCTTCTTCAAGCATGTTAAGGAGCGCGGTGTCGCCATAACCTTCCACACCTGCGGTAATATTAAGAGGTTCGTTCCCTATGCAATCTCCCTGGGCGCTGATTTCCTGCAGCTGCAGGAGCGTGCCAATGACCTTAAGGCGTATAAGGAGCAGTACGGCGACAAGGTTGGATTTGATGTGTACATGCTTCCCACAACGAGTGAACAGATCGTTGAGGACATGCACAGATATGTCAACAACCTGGCCAAGGACGGTGGACTGTTCTGCACCATCTTCGGCGGCGATGAAAAAATCCTGTGGGATGGTATGCAGGAGATGTACTGCTACAGCAGAGAGTACTACGAGGGTTAATATCAGAGTCACCCATACATAAGCCGTTGTAATATGAAACATGCGAAAGGGGTTAGTTTCTATGGAAACCGGTGTGGTAACCCTGATAAACACCAAGCAGTATCCTTTCAATAACTCTGCGCAAACGGTTGCGCTCCGTTCCGAGCAAAGCGATACGGACTATTTCGTACTGACTGAGGTGATCCGCGCGGAAGGCGAGACCGGTGAAATCCGTGTATACGACAAAGCTGTTAACGGTTTCAGGATCGCCTTCGACGGGTCGGCGCGATGCGCGGAGATCAGGTACCTTGTAATAAAAGGTGGTTTATAATGAAGATACTGCACAAGAATGAGGGCACATATGTGGACTATTCCCTCAGTGGAAATATACTCAGCTTTCGCGAAGGAGAACTGACTGTTGACCTTGCGGAGCTGCAGCGGGATTATCCGGTAAGCATTTGCATATCCGAAAACAAGGCGGGAAGCCTTACGCTGGGTGCGGCATGGCGCTATGTTGCCGAGATTGAGCTGCCGGCCCGTCGCAGCATCGTGGAGAAAACTGGGGTTGCCGACGATCACGGCTTCCCCGTGCTGCGAAGGGTTTACCTTCCACTTAGTACCGGGGATGTGGTATTAACTCTGTGGGCTTTAAAGGAGGCGGAGTAATGGCAGGTTTTGATCAGGCTCGTTTTGCACTTGAGGCCGCCTCAGGCGGAAATAACACACTGCTCTTTGACGATGCTGGCCTACCCTCCGTTATGGTGCGAATCCCGATGTTCCGCTGGTCGGAAGTCATTGACGGCGGGGAAGATGCGCCATGTTCCGCATTTATCGTTGACGGTAAGGTTTACGACTGTATCTATGTGAGCAAATACCTTAATATAATTGAAAACGGAAGGGCCTACAGTCTCCCAAACCGAGACCCGGCGCACACCATTACCATTGAAGAGGCGCGCACCGCCTGTGCGGCAAAGGGCCGCGGCTGGCATCTGATGACAAACGCGGAGTGGGCGGCAATTGCCCACTGGTGCGTAAAGAACGGAACCGTTCCAAGGGGCAACAGCAATTTCGGCCGGGATTATCAGGCGACTCACGAGCACGGCATCCTTGTCCCCGGCAATAACGGAGAGACAACACAATCCGAAATGCGCACCCTTTCGGGCAGTGGACCCTGTTCATGGTCCCACGACCACAGCCCCTTCGGGATTTTTGACCTCAATGGCAATATCTGGGACTTTGTTGCTGGCCTGCGGATTGTCGACGGGGAGATTCAGGTGATACCCGACAACAACAGCGCCCTGAATATCGACGAGAGCACGGACAGCCCCCACTGGCGCGCCATCAGCACGGACGGCCAGCTTGTGCCGCCGAACAGCCCTAACACATATAAATACGACGGTGTCGCTCCTGGTATTTCAACCACGGAAAACAAAGCGGTGGGCGATGGCTTCAAGCTGAACACTTCCGTTACCAACAGGAACTATACGGGTCCTGAACCGGACATAGCCCACCGGGCCTACGGCTGGATGTCCTTTTTCGATATGAAGGCCGAGGAAAACATACCTGTTCATATCCGGCTGAGGCAGCTGGCCCTGTTTCCCGCAGGCGGTAACTACCGCGACGGTGCGTATTTCTTCCTGCGCAATTATGGTGAGCGCATGGCGGCGCGGGGCGGCTCATGGTTTGACGGAGCCGGCGGCGGGATTTGGGACCTGTATCTCCGCGAAACCAGAGCGTTCATCTACCCCGATATCGGCTTCAGGGCTGCATATATTGCGCTGTGAGCATAAGTATAAAGCGAAAAAAGCAAATCAGACCTCTATCAATAAGCGTGCGAAGTTTCTGCCGCTCTGCGATTAAAATCCAGAGCGGCAGAAACTTTTCAGCATTTTGCATATGGCCCCCTCTCCCCCCCTCCTTGCTTATTGGTATGCAAATGTATTCTGAGTCGTAATAGCCTCCGTCCTCGCTTCTGCTTTCACATAAATTATGCAACTCAGATTAACATCACTTTCATATGAGACATGCTTTTCTTTGTGGTAAATACCCAAAATATTATTAATCTTGCCTTATATCTTCTCTATTGCTTATTTTATATATTTGGTCTATTATACAGTTATGCAAGATATAAAAAGGGATGCTTCATTTTTGGGGGTTAAGGCATGGTTTATTTTGATGAAAGAAAGAAGATGTTGATAGAATCCGACTATGAGTACCAGCTCCAGGAGCGGGAAGAGCCCAATCTCTACAGAGATGTATTCCCCTATACCGAGATACCCAGATGCACTTTCAACAACCGGGTGAGCCCCATGGAGCCGCCCGATGAAATATGGATAACAGACACCACATTTCGGGACGGGCAGCAGAGCCGGGCGCCCTATACGCCAGAGCAGATAGTCCATCTCTTCAAGCTTCTCAGCAAGCTGGGCGGCCCCAACGGCAAGATACGCCAGTCGGAGTTTTTTGTGTACAGCGATACGGACAGAACCGCCCTGAGAATGTGCCAGGAGCTGGGTTTGGAGTATCCGGAGATAACCGGATGGATTCGCGCCAGCAAGGCAGATTTTGAAATTGCGAAAAATCTGGGGCTGAAAGAATGCGGCATACTGGTCAGCTGCAGCGATTATCACATATACAGCAAGCTTAAAAAGACACGCCGCCAGGCCATGGACAGCTATCTGGGAATAGTAAAGGATGCCCTTTCGATGGGCATTCGGCCCCGGTGTCACTTCGAGGACATAACCCGGGCGGATTTTTATGGCTTCGTAGTGCCCTTTGCCCACGCCCTGAGCAATCTGTCAAAGGAAAGCGGTATTCCCATCAAAATCCGCGTCTGCGATACTTTGGGCTTCGGCATCCCGTTTCCGGGCGTATCCCTGCCCCGCAGCATCCCCGGAATCATATACGGGCTGAGGGTATATGCCGGCTTTGATGCCGCTCAGCTGGAATGGCATGGCCACAACGATTTTTATAAAGCAGTGGTAAATTCCACCGCGGCGTGGCTTTACGGCGCTTCCGGAGTAAACTGCTCTCTTCTCGGCATAGGCGAGCGCACAGGCAACACTCCCCTGGAGGCCATGGTGATAGAATATGCCCAGATACGGGGCACCCTGGACGGTATGGACACCGGGGTCATCAGGGATATCGCCGACTATTACGAAAAAGAACTGGGATATGAAATCCCCCCCAGGACCCCCTTTGTGGGACGTGATTTCAACCTGACCCGGGCCGGTATACATGCCGACGGTCTTTTAAAAGATGAGGAAATATATAATATCTTTGACACTGCTGCCCTGCTAAAGAGCCCGCCCACCGTTGCCATAACCTCCACCTCCGGGACCGCAGGCATTGCCATGTGGCTTAATCACAATATCTTTATCAATGAAAACATTGATAAAACAGACGACAGGGTGGCAGCCCTCAAGGAATGGGTGGACGAGCAGTATGCCTCGGGCAGAGTCACCCAAATCAGCAACAATGAGCTGTGGGAGGCCTCTAAAAGGCTCGGCATATTGTGAGGATGTCCAGCCAGTATTGCCTCTCTGATCAAAGATATTGAAAATATTTCTTTAATGTGGTAAACTGGCCACAGAACATATGTTCTGCGGGAGGCAACGCCATGTCAAATATTATTATCCGGAAAGAACCGGAATATGATGAGAAAATCGCCTTGATGAGCGCGGATGCCCAATTCGACATCGCTGAAGGCGAAGCCCGTCTTGCGTCCGAAATCTCGTCAATTAAAAGGGATATAAAATCTCCTGCAAGTCCCCCCAAGGTTCCAAAGGTGTTTTTGTCCAACAACTGCATTTTTAACTGCGCTTACTGCGGATGCCGGTGCGGAAGGGACAAGGAGAGGTACGCCTTTTCACCCCGGGAGCTGGCGGAGATGTCTGTTGGGCAGGCCAAGGCAAGCAGGCATGGAATATTCATAAGCTCCGCGATCTACAAAAGCGCCGATTATACTCAGGAGCTGATAATCGAGACTTTAAAAATCATCAGAAATGAGCTCAATTACAGGGGATATCTCCACGCCAAGGTAATGCCCGGCGCCGACCCCCTGCTCATATACCGCACAGGCCTGTATGCCGACAGGCTCAGTGTCAATATTGAGGTTGCCAAAAGCGAGGGCTACAGCCTGATTGCAAAAAACAAGAATAAAAATAATATACTGACCCCTATGGGGCACATCAGCGGACAGATAAAAGCCCTGGGAAAGGAAAGGGAAAAAAGCCGTTTCGCCCCCAAATTCGCCACTTCACAGACTACACAGCTTATGGCCGGCAGCATCGGCGAGGATGACCACACTATACTGAGGCTGGCCGGAGCTCTGTATAATAAATATGATTTGGCCCGGGTATACTACACTGCCTACCATTATGAAACCCCGGCAAAGGGTTATGAAAACCTTGAAATAACAAAAACACCGGCTTGGAGAGTTGCAAGGCTTTATCAGGCCGACAGGCTCATAAAGCTCTACGGCTTTTTACCAGAGGAGATTGCCCCTTCTTCCAACTCTTATCTTCCCCGGGACATGGATCCCAAAGCCGCCTGGGCTCTCAGAAATCTTCACCTCTTCCCTGTTGACGTGGAAAAAGCCGATTATGAGATGCTGCTGCGAGTACCAGGAATAGGCCTTACACTGGCAAGCCGAATCTTAAAGGCAAGGCGCTACACATCCATAACCGAGGACGTGCTCAGGGAACTGGGAGTATCCCTCAGGCGCAGCGGTAGCTTTATAACCTTTGGGGGCAGGTATAAGGGCATTAAAAGCGATAATCCTGAGAAACTCAAGGTTTTATTGGCCAATAACAATATAGAGCAGAGCACACACTAAAATGACGGTGCCCCGGAAGGTCTTTGCTTTCCGGGGCATTACATTTATATTTATTTAAAATACGCAAAGTCCTCCAGCAGGCTTTTCAGCTCCGATATGTCCTTTATCGTTTTTATGTGGGACCAGTGCTCCGGAAACAGGGACCTGTATTTTTTCGTGCCAAATCGGCTGTCTATGAGCAGCACCAGCCCGTAATCCTCCTCGGTTCTGATAACCCGACCCGCCGCCTGCAAAACCTTGTTCATACCCGGGTAAACATAGGCATAGTCGAAGCCCATACCGTTTTTTTGGTCAAAGTACTCCCTGATGAGCTCCTGCCGCATTGATAGCTTAGGCAAGCCCACGCCTACGATAATTGAACCAATTAGCCTGTCGCCCTTGAGATCAATTCCCTCGGAGAAAATTCCGCCCAGAACACAAAAGCCCACCAGGGTTTCGGGATTGTCTTCATCAAAAGCGGCCAGAAAACCTGCCCTTTCCTCTTCGTCCATGGTGCTTTGCTGCAAAAGGGTGTTTATCTCCGGGAAAGCTTGGGAAAACAGGGCGTAAACCCTGCTCATATACTCATAGGAAGGGAAAAACACCAGATAGTTTCCCTTCTTTTTTGTTACAGCCTCATATATAGCCCTTGATATGGGCGCAACACTCCTCTCCCTGTCAATATATTTTGTTGATATGCCCCGGTGGGCTATAAGCATCATCCGCTCTCTCCGGAAAGGTGAAGGCAGGGCAATCATACCGTCCTCCTCCGAGCCGCCCAGCATTTCGCGAAAATAAGGCAGGGGCGTCAGGGTGGCCGAAAACATTACAGCCGCTTTTGCCCTTTCCAGGCATCGCGCAATGATACCCGAGGGATCAAGGCAGAAATATGAAACGGAAACATCGCCGCGGCAGGTCTCTTTTATCGAGCAATAGTGCTCGTCATAAAGCTCCCCTATCAATGCAAAGTTCATGGCGTCAAAGTAGAGCTCAAGCACCTCCCCGTGAAGCTCGTGAGCGTTCAGCTTTTCCTGGGTAAGCCACTGGCCCGCGTCGTTCAGGAAGCCCATTATAAGCATATTGAAAACCATATCCCGGTCGGCCTCGACCCGGCTGGTCTTCTCCTGTGCTTCCAGCTCCTTTCGGAGGTCTATAAAATATCTGTTTATGCCGTCAAGAGTCCTTCTTAACTTCCCGGCAACCTTGTTTTTGTCCTTGAGCTTCTTTTTTATATTATAAAAAGCTGATTTTTCCAACCGGCATG
The DNA here is from genome assembly GCA_012520295.1 of Clostridiales bacterium. Taxonomy (GTDB): domain Bacteria; phylum Bacillota; class Clostridia; order Oscillospirales; family Oscillospiraceae; genus JAAYOP01. Next base: position 36,415 of record JAAYOP010000046.1, read on the forward strand.
TATACATGTCCCTGACCCTGTCGGCAAGATTATGGGCCTCGTCAATCAAAAAAATATAATCCCCACTGCCAACCCCATCTGAAAAAAACCGCTTTAAATATACATTTGGGTCAAAGGCATGATTGTAATCTCCGATAACCAAATCCGTCCACAGGGCGGCGTCCAGCCCCATTTCATGGGGGCACACCCGGTGCTTTTTTGCATATTCCGCCGTTATCTCCGGAGTTATTAAATCGTTATTTTCCAGAAGGTCCAATAAGGCATCGTTTATGCGGTCATAATGACCCTTTGCGTATGGGCAGTGCTCCGGGTTGCATATGGCCTCGTCCAAAAAGCATATTTTTTCCTTGGCCCTCAGTGTGACGGACTTAAATCGCAGCCCCTTTGAGCCCATCAGGCGCAGGGCATCCTCCGCGACGGTGCGCGTCACGGTCTTCGCAGTAAGGTAGAAGAGCTTATCGCACTTCCCCTCTGCCATGGCCTTTACGGACGGGAATATGGTGGCCAGGGTTTTGCCGATCCCCGTAGATGCCTGGGCATAGAGCTTTCTTTCCCGCTCAATGGTCCTGTATACGGCAACAGCCAGCTTCCTCTGACCCTTTCTATATGTGGGAAAAGGAAAGCCGGTCTCCTTTATGGAGGAATCCCGGAGCCGCTTCCAGTCCCGTTCATAATCCATCCAGGCGCCGTATTTATCCAGGAGCCCTCTGAAAAATTCCTCCAGCTCCTCAAAGGAGAATTCCCTTTGGATTCTCTGGATCTCCCCTGTCTCCAGCTGGCAGTATGTCAGCTGGATGGTCATGCCGGAGCGCTCAATCTCCTTTTCCTCTGCCGTATGTTTATCAGGGTTTTTCATATACATATAGGCATAGCATTTCGCCTGCCCCATATGCTGTTCTGACTGGCTGAACACATGCTCAAGAGGCAGGGTGGTGGTTTTTATTTCGTCTATTACGCACCTGCCGTCCTCTTCAATTATAATACCGTCGGCTCTGCCCTGAATTATAACGTCGATATCTCTGATCTGAGTGGCTTAGCTGAGGGTGACCTCTCTTCTGTAGTTCTCACCGGCGGATTTCTGTATCCTCCTGTGAGCTCTCGCCCCTTCCAGCATGGAGTCTGAGGTGTCTACATATCTGTTGTCAATATCTCCGCAACGCAGCGCAAGCTCCACAATTTTCCTGACTGATAATCTTACTGACTCCATCAATATCCTCTTCTTATATCACTATGTCGTTATTGCTGCATGCGCGGCAAGCACCACTATCTTGCGGATGGAATGTCTTGCGGGTTCCATAGGAGCTGTTCCTTTCAAAGGGCGGCTTATAGGCAAACATTTGTTTGTATTATATCACGCCATATAAGATAAATCCATACGGCCTGCACAAAAGCTCCTGGTCAGCAATTGAGCCTACCCGGAGCTTTTGTAAGTTTATATATGTCTTTATTCTATAACCGCTATAAGCTCTATCTCCACCAACGCTCCCATCGGAAGGGCGCCCACCTCTACGCAGGAACGGGCAGGCTTTGAAACAAAGTGTTTTTCATACACCCTGTTGAACTCGGAAAAATCATCAATAGAGGTCAGAAAACAAGTGGTTTTGACCACGCTTTCAAATCCCGCTCCGACAGCCTCCAGTACAGCGGCGATGTTTTCAATCACCCTTTCGGTCTGCTCGGCCACATTTTCTCCTTTAAGTGCACCTGTTGACGGGTCCAGGGGAATCTGGCCGGACAGGTAAAGGGTATTGCCCGCAAGTACAGCCTGGGAATAGGGGCCCACGGGCTTTGGTGCTTTTTCAGAAAATATCGCTTTCATGGCCTTCTCCTTTTCCTCAAAGGACAACCGCGCCCTTATCGGCCGAGGAAACGCTTCTTGCATATCTTTTGATATAGCCCTTCAAGTCTGCATTTGCCTTTATGGGGATCTTTGCCTTCCTCTCTTCCAGCTCCCTTTCGTCCACTAGAAGCTCAATGGATTTTGCGTCTATATCAATCTTTATCCTGTCCCCGTCCAGAACATAGGCTATGGTCCCACCGGCGGCAGCCTCCGGTGATATATGTCCAATTGCGGCTCCCCTTGTGGCACCGGAAAACCTGCCGTCAGTGATAAGAGCCACGTCCGCGTCAAGCCCCATGCCCACAATGGCTGAGGTGGGTGAGAGCATCTCTCTCATTCCGGGTCCCCCTGCCGGGCCCTCGTATCTGATGACCACCACATCCCCCTTTGCAATCCTTCCCTTATAAATGGCCTCTATTGCCTCCTCTTCGGAATCGAACACTCTGGCAGTGCCAGTGAAGGACAGCATTTCGGGCCTGACCGCGCTTCTTTTTACAATAGCTCCGTTTCTCGCGATATTGCCGAAAAGTACGGCAAGCCCCCCTGATTTGGAATAGGGCTCATCGCAGCTTCTTATGACGCTCCTGTCCTTTACCACCGCTTCTTTAATGCCCTCGCCCAGCGACTGTCCTGTGACGGTCATAGCATCAGGAGCAAGAAGACCACTTTTATTAAGCTCATTCATCACCGCGTATACCCCGCCGGCAAAATGCAGGTCCTGCATATGGTGCCCACCCGCAGGCGCCAGCTTACATATATTCGGTGTTGATTCGCTGATGTCATTGACCATATCCAGATTCAGCTCAAGGCCCATTTCGTGGGCTATCGCAAACAGGTGCAGAACGGAATTTGACGAGCAGCCCAGAGCCATATCCACGGTGAGCGCGTTTTTTATGGAGGAAGCCGTAATAATGTCTGACGGTCGAATGTCCCGCTCCAGCAGCTCCATGATTTTAAAGCCGGCAGTTTTGGCAAGGCGTATACGCTGGGCAAACACGGCGGGTATGGTCCCGTTTCCCGGCAGGGCCATGCCTAAAGCCTCGCAGAGACAGTTCATGGAGTTCGCTGTGAACATTCCCGAGCAGGAGCCGCAGCCTGGGCAGGAGCACTCTTCAATTTCACACAGCTCCTTTTCATCCATCCCTCCCGCCATATACGCACCCACAGCCTCAAAAACGCTATTGAGGTCCCTGCCGTCGTTTGACAGCATCGGTCCGCCTGACACAAATATGGAGGGCAGGTTCAGCCTGGCTGCCGCCATGAGCATACCGGGCACTATCTTGTCGCAATTTGGTATGAACACCAGGGCATCAAAGCAATGGGCCCTGACCATGCACTCAACGGTGTCCGCTATAAGCTCTCTTGAGGCAAGGGAATACTTCATGCCCTCGTGTCCCATGGCAAGACCGTCACAAACTGCAATTGTATTGAACTCCATCGGAGTCCCCCCTGCCCCCAGGACTCCATCCTTTACCGCTCTGGCAATGGTCTGCAAATGTATATGACCCGGCACCACCTCATTGAAGGAATTGACTATTCCCACAAGAGGTCTTTTTATCTGCTCGTCCGTATAGCCCATCGCCTTGAGCAGCGACCTCTGAGGCGCTCTCTCGGCTCCCTTTTTCATTTTGTCACTGTTCATAGATTCAGATCCTTTCACAGTCCAAGTTTCAGACCCGGCTTTATTTCTGCCAGCTCATTTTCGCCCGCAGCTCCTCACCCACCTTTTCCACCGGATGCTCTGCTTCAATTTTTCTTCTGGCAAGGAAGGAGGGGCGGCCCGCCTTATTTTCAAGAATCCAGTTTTTTGCAAATTCGCCGCTCTGTATCTCCGCGAGCACCTTTTTCATTTCCTTTTTGGTTTCCTCAGTGATTATCCGATCGCCCACCATATAGTCGCCGTATTCGGCGGTATCGCTGATGGAATATCTCATAAAGGAAAGACCTCCCTTTACCACCAGGTCAATAATCAGCTTCATTTCATGAAGACACTCGAAATACGCGCTCTCAGGCTGGTAGCCAGCCTCCACCAGGGTTTCAAAACCGGCCTTCATAAGAGCTGAAACGCCTCCGCAGAGAACAGCCTGCTCGCCGAAGAGATCGGTTTCCGTCTCCTCCTTGAAGGTGGTCTCCAGTACCCCTGCCCTTGCTCCGCCTATTGCCGCCGCATAGGCCAGTGCTATATCCCTGGCATGGCCGGTAGCGTCGTTATGAACCGCCACCAGACACGGAACTCCCTTGCCCTCCTGGTACTGGCTCCTGACGGTATGGCCCGGGCCCTTGGGAGCGATCATCACAACATTAACATCCTCAGGGGGGATAATTTGATTGTAGTGGATATTGAACCCGTGGGCAAAGCAAAGTGTCTTCCCTTCCGATAAATTCGGAGCCACACCGGCTTCATATATGCCGGCCATTTTTTCATCATTTACAAGCAGCATAATGATATCAGCCACCTTTGTGGCCTCGGCCACGGTTTTGACCTCAAACCCATCAGCCTTTGCCTGAACGGCACTTTTTGAACCCTCATACAAACCCACTACAACATCTATTCCGCTGTCTCTCAGATTCTGCGCATGGGCGTGTCCCTGGCTTCCGTATCCGACTACCGCTACCTTCTTGCCCTTTAAAAGAGCCACGTTGCAATCCTTTTCATAATAGATTTTTGCCATGTCACATTACTCCTTTTATTTTTTGAATATCAGAACGTTTGTCCCCGGTGCTTTATTCAATATCATTGACACTCATAATGTTCTCGGTTCCGTGAATCATTGCGATAAGCCCAGAGCGGCAAACCTCCAGTATCCCGAATTTTCTGGCTTCTTCAATAAAATTGTCAATTTTCTCGGAGCTTCCAGTAATCTCCGCGGTGACAAACTCATTTGAAAAATCCAGTATGTTTCCGCCATATTCCACCACAAGCCCGCTTATCTGGGGCTTTGCTTCCTCTGTTATCCTCAGCTTTATGAGCATATGCTCAACGCCAATGGAGTTTTCTCTGTCCAGAAGGACAACCTTTTTGACATCGTGCAGCTTTTCAAGCTGTTTTACAACCTGCTCCTTCATATAGTCGTCGCCGGTTGATACTATTGTTATTCTTGAATATTCCGGGTTTTCCGTAACACCCACCGCCAGGCTGTCAATATTGTAGTTGCGCTTTGAATAGAGCCCCGAAACCCGGTTCAAAACTCCAAAATGATTTGATACTATCAGGCTGACCGTAAATTTCTCTTTCACATAGACCTCCCATCCCGCCGGTAGCTTCCAGGGCTCCGGCGCAAAGAATTTCTGTGTTTAGCTTCAATTCAAAACAATATCCTTAATCGAGCCTCCAGGCGGTATAAAGGGCAACACTCTCTCATCCTTATCGATTTTGCAGTCAATCAGGCTGGGGCCGTTGAAGTCCAGCTTGTTTTCCACAATATCCCGCAATTGCTCCAATGTCTCGGCCGAATAACCTTTTGCCCCAAAGGCTTTTGCCAGAAGGGGGAAATCGGTTTTGCGATCCAATGTGGTGTTTGAATACCGCTTTTCAAAAAAGGCAGTTTGCCACTGTCTTACCATGCCGAGAGTGCCATTGTTTAAAACTACTACCACCAAGGGCAGGTTGTTTGAGACAGCCGTTGCCATCTCTATCAAATTCATTCCAAAACTACCGTCACTGGTAAATAACACGGTAGGCTTCCTGTCGTTGGCTATGCATCCTCCGATTGCGGCCCCCATTCCAAAGCCCATGGTTCCCAGTCCGCCGGACGTAAGGAGCCTTCGTGATTTTTCAAACCTGTAATGCTGCGCCACCCACATCTGATGCTGGCCCACATCGGTGGCTACTACCGTATCTTCGTCAAAGCTTGAGTTTATCAGGTTTATAATGTTTTTCGGGTTAAAGCTTCCGTTTGTAAAACCAGTCTCCACAGCTTTAAATTCTTCTATATCTTTCAGCCATTGGGCGTTTTTTTGTTCCGGCACTTCGTTTATCAGCCTTTTGATTACGGTCTTTATATCCCCGCACAGTCCGATTTTCGGCGAAACGTTCTTTCCAATCTCCGAGGCGTCGATATCAATGTGTATGACTGTGCATCTCTTTGAGTATTCCCTTGTATTTCCTGTAGCCCTGTCACTGAAGCGGACACCTGCGGCTATGATAAGATCCGCATTGGCCTGAGCGGCGGAAGAGGCATATCTTCCATGCATACCGCACATACCCAGGTTATACTCAAAGCTGTGAGGAATGGAGCTGATACCCATCATGCTCAGTCCGACAGGGGCGGAGAGCTTTCTTGACAGGGCCATTATCTCCTCCCCTGCCCCCGCAGCGGACACTCCGCCTCCACAGTATATAAAGGGCCTTTTACTCCTTTTGATTGCTTCCACCGCTTCGGATATATCACAGTTTCCGCTGGGAACGAGGTTTTTTACCGACACCTTTGCTTCGTTTTTATACTCCCACTCGGAAACCTGCACACTTTTCGGCAGGTCTATCAGGACCGGTCCCTTTCTCCCGGTATTGGCAATCAAAAAAGCTTCCTTGATGATTCTCTCCAGGTCCGCTACATCCCGCACAATATAGTTGTGCTTTACAATGGGCTGAGTGATGCCGACTATGTCAACCTCCTGAAAACTGTCTCTTCCAAGAAGCTCGGTGGACACATTCCCGGTGATGGCTATCACAGGTATCGAATCCAGATAGGCATTTGCGATACCCGTAACCAGATTTGTAGCGCCCGGCCCGCTGGTGGCAATAACAACGCCCGGCTTGTCAAGAACCCTTGCATAGCCGTCCGCCGCGTGTACCGCCCCCTGTTCATGGGCAGTTAAAATGTGTTTTATTCGGTGTGCATTCTTATACAGCTCATCGTATATATTAAGAACCTGGCCACCGGGATAACCAAAGACGGTATCCACTCCCTGGTTAATGAGCTCCTCTACAAGAATCTGTGCTCCGGTCATTTTTTCACTCCTCCCAGAAATTAAAAAAACCTTGCAGCGCCGGCTGCAAGGTTTAAGCTTTTTTACTCTCTTCCTTTACTTAGCAGCACAACGCATATTAGCATTATCGACTACAAGTACGATAACGCCTACAAGTACTACGACTACGCTGCTTATAAAAGCAGATATCATTGCGTCGTGCCTCCTCATAAAGATTTTTTCCACTATAGCATAGTGAAGTGATATTGTCAATAAAAATTTTAATTTCTTTATATAATTTTCCGAAGCTTCTGATCATTGTCACTTTATTTGACCGGGCAAAAATTGCAAAACATTTTCGTAAATCTGCCTGTTTGTATTACAGGCGGCTTTCAAAGCTTTATTCATTTTTTTATTGCCTTTCATGACAAAAGACTCAGTTTTCGGATTAATTTAATTGATTTTTATTTCTGATTTTAATCAAAATAATCATAGACAGAAAGGTGAGAAATGTAAAAATTATGAAAACTAATGACTTCAATCAATTTATAAAATATACAACAGAAAATGTTGCCAAGATAGCTTATGACGCCTCTGTTCCTCTGAGCCACTGTGATTTTGACCCGGTTATGTATGTATTGTCTGAAGATGTGGCCAGAATCGCGTATAGCATCACAATCTCACTTCTCAGGCAATATCACCAGTGGTGCAACCTGGATCAAAAACGTCCTGGCTCCTGACTTCCCTCACCCCGGTATGCTGTCCCGCCAGTCATCTCCGAAACATCGTCCCGGAAAGCGTTTCATAGTATAGTAATACTGTGTTAAAATCCTCATAAAAACGTTAAGCAGAAAGATGGGCAATCAGCGAAATACTGGCACTTCTTTTGGCAATTATTACACTTGTAAAATATTCGATTATATGCTATAATTACACTGACCTTATAGGATTTATCTATGTTGTTATATTTTCCGTTTCCGAGTGGCTCCCGGAAACGGATTTTTCTTTTTATCTATATGCTTTCATCGCCATTGTTTTTATCAGCACCGGATATCATATGTGGTGTATCGGTGCGACGCAAACCGGCATATTATTTATGGCTTTGAAGACCTGAAACAGCCTTGATTAGATATAATTTAAATCGCTGTCACTGTCTTCATAGTCATCTTCGTCATAGTCATATTTGTACTCATCGTCATATTCCCAGGCACTAAAAGGATCATAATCCTCATCTTCCGTCTCACCAATCATATCATCCAATACTATCAATCCGGCGGCTAGCTCTTCAATATCGGTTTATCAGTTATTGTTGAAGTCAAACAAATCCCCGAATATGTCTTTCATTAATACCCTCCTTTTCTGCCCCTTCAGGCTCCATATACAGCGTTGATATCAACACTGAATATTATAAACAACAGGCTGTACCATAAAACGGACTGTTTTATAAGTTCGCTGCTTTTTTCACTCCCTCTTATAATGCCCACTTAACAAATGCGTTTCGTAAAACACATTTGTTAAGTGGGCCGGTTTTGCCTGGGACATACCTGACTTCTTGCGCAGCTTTTTTATAGTCCTTCCTATATCTAAAAAACTCCTGTCTGCCTGATTATATGCAAAGGTTACCACAAATGAGAGGATGTGCAAGCAACCGCCCCTCGAAAATCTCCAACCGCTGGTTGGAGATTAATCTTGCTATGCTTTTTTAAATACGTCTATTTTCATAACATTGTCAATGGCCTTATCAATTTCATGTTTACAGCTGCTAAAGCTGTATACGGATTTTTGCCTGCCAAACAAAACTCTGAGAAAGAATTCGCGAGTGCCTTTATTGCCCGTCACATGACTGTGGGTAATTCCGGTAACCGTATGTCCAATACTGTTTATGTATTCATATAAATCGATTAATATCTCCCGGTATATATTGATATCCTCTATTTTTCCCGTTCTTCGTGTGTCGCTGTCTTCAACTTCAAATAGCGGCTTAACCAGACACAGCATTTCTCCTTCGTTTTTCATTATATCGGCAAAAACAGGTATCGCTTTCTTTAACGAGATATAAGATAAATCCACCGTGGCAAAATCAGGCCTGGGGTTTAAACAAAGCAGCCTGCTGTCGCTGATATTGGTTTTCTCCATATTAACAACCTTGTCCTCAAGCCGCAGCTTCCCTGCCAATTGACCATGCCCTGCATCTACGGCATATACAAGGTCGGCGCCATGCTGCAGCAGGCAATCCGTAAATCCGCCGGTTGAAGCCCCTGCGTCTATGGCAACTCTCCCCCTCACATCGATGTTAAAGTCTGTTAAAGCGCCTTCAAGCTTTAATCCACCCTTGCTTACGTACTTGCGGTCATGCCCTTTTATCCTGATCTTATCAGCTGGATTTATAATTTGACCGGGCGTAGCAATTCTTTTTTCATTGACCAATACACTCCCGGACATTATCCAGCTCTCCGCGGCTTTTCTGTCTTCAAAAAAACCTTCGTTCACAAGCAGGCTCCAGATTGGCACTTTCTTCATGAATAAACCTCATTTACAAAGTCCTCTGCCGGAATAGGCCGTTTACTGTCGTGGCCGTTATGGTAATTATATCATATATAGTTTAATTTTTACATAGGCAGATTGGCTTTATGAAGGCAAACAAAAAAAGCCTCCAGTCACATTCCGTTACGATTGGAAGCGTTTATTGCATTTTATTATCTAAGGTCCACTGAACAAATGCTTTCGCATAATGCATTTGATTGACTGTATGAATGGCTTTGCAGACACTGGCCACAAATCCATTGTGCTGAAAGCAGCCATTAATTACTGCAAATATTTGCTGCCTTTTCACTCCCCCTCAAAACATGGATTATTACATTGCTCTGAGTAAACAAAAATCTCGAAATCATGTTAAACCAGGAGTTTCTCAGAACCGGTGGTGCGCCTTTAACACACCACCTGTGTATTTTCGTATTACATCTTTACCAAATGTAGATAATCCGTGGACGGCTTTCCCAATCGGATAACTCCAAATTCCAATATCCTGCCCACTGTTTCATTTCCTCGTAATCCTCGTGCTGCGGGTTTTGCATTATCTTGCGGAATTCAATATATCCGCCAACACCGCCAACATCTTCGGGCGGAGCTTGTCCAACCGCTTCAAGCAAGTAAGGTGATTCTTCACTATAATCATCAATTACGCGAACAAGCTCTATCTTATGCTCCCAGTTGTCACCAAAATCGTAAAAATAGATGATATGCTTGTACCTGGGCAAAAACTCCGACAGCTTGTGACCCGCTTCAAGCATCGCTTCATCATCATACAACAAATCCTCATCATCCATAACAAGACGAGCTATATCCCCGAAGTTTTTCTCATCAATCACATTCCATTCGTGCAGGTGATGGCCATACCAATTAAACACTCGCTGCAATACCTCATGTAGCTGCGAAAACTCAATGTCCGCCGGTACTATTATCCGCCTTGTCGCCTGATAAATCTGCAGGTCAAGGGTGACAAGGAGCTCAAAAGCCCGATATTTATAGACAGGCTTCCCGGTGAGCTCGGCAAGGGAAGTAAACATTTTTTTGTATGGAATAAACCCGCCACCTTTGTTGTTTGAATATCCTACAGCGATGTGATTAGCGGGTACACCGACCGTATCGCTGAACATCTTATCCACTCCGTCGTATTTCCTCCCTACGTAAAAAGCACACTCTATTCCGGCTTTGTTTACCCAGGCCGTGAATTGTCTGTCTCTGTTGACAACAAACTCCACATCGCCGGAAAGCCGCAGATATTCATCAACAATTTCAGGGTTGAGGTTCATCGCAAGAAGAGTATTCCTGATTGCAGCAACCATCATCTCCGCGCCCACATTCTTCATATCCTTGCGTTTTACCTGATATATAGCGACGGTAAATCGTGTGGCGTTATTTATCAGCACGAGCATATCCTCAGCCCGGCGGTTATCCCAGACTCTCGTCCAGTTCGCCGTCCAAGTAAACAACGGATCTATTACTCTGTGGACAGTGGACGGCTTAACTCCCATAGCCTCCGCGAGTTTTCTTGTCAATGCAATTTGCATACCGATGCTCCTCCATTTTTAATCCGAGCCTGGCTTCCTTTGTCATTATTATGTAAGTCTGATCCCATGGTATTAATCATGAAACCAACTGCCGGGGATTTGAAGCATACTGTCTTTACTTCAATGCTGGCTTTTCTTCCATTTATACCAGAATATCCTCACATTTGCAATTCATGTTTTATTCTGATTTAGACTTTTTATTATAAAAGATCTGGTATAAATCCAAATTACACCTTGGACAGAAGCACAATCCCCCGAAATCATACGAAATCGGGGGTTTTCCTGGAGCTGGTGATGTGACTTGAACACACGACCTGCTGATTACGAATCAGCTGCTCTACCGGCTGAGCTACACCAGCAAGTATTCACTTTTCAAACAGGCAGATGTTATTATAAATCAGAAGCGGCGCCTTGTCAATCGTAAATAAGGGCATATGTCCCGCAGTTCCCTGGGGAAATATTACAACTTCGCCGCAGGCGCGCCTTCATAGTGTGTGCACACATGGAAGCCGGTCCCCTCCGAATAACCCTCTCTGCTCTCCAAGGGAGTCGTTTCTGGTATTAAACTCCGTATCCTTCCTCCACTGACTGATAAAACTTACTATACGGGCTTATTCGCCTGGCAATAGTTTTCGGAAGAAAACAGATTTCAGAGGCTAAAACTATTCATAATTCATTGCCCTGTCAGCTCCATTACCAGCCGCTGCTTTCCAATATTGCCGGCTTGTATAGTGTACAATGATATGGTCTAAAAAAAGAAGAAGCTGACCCCTAACTGTGGTAAAATGGTAAGTGCTAACAAACCAATCACAGAAAGGGATAGCTTCTATGAAAAGAATAGCACAAAAA
>JAAYOP010000047.1 GCA_012520295.1 Clostridiales bacterium
CAACAGCCTAACATGCCATGTACTCATCGTCAACAGCTTTCGCGGCATAAACGCTTAGGCTATTGTCTCATTAGCTACCGTTTGATGACCGAGGTAATTTACACACTAATTTGGACTTGACTTTTATTATATAGGCTATATAGGCTTTCTGTTATAATTCTAAGCATACATATAATCAAAACATAATAGCTCCGTTTCTTTGAACTCAAAGACTATAATAGCTTGTAATCAGGAGCTTATCCCGATTGCATGGAACAATTCAAACTAGGAGAAGCTACAATGGATCCCAAAATATCAGTTATCATTCCAGTTTACAATACGGAACCATGGCTCCGCAAATGTTTAGACAGCGTAATTAATCAAACGCTAAAGGAAATTGAAATCATATGTATCGATGACGGTTCTACCGATAAGAGCGGTATGATATTGGATGAATATGCGGCCAAAGACAGCCGCTTTCATGTCATACATAAAAGCAACGGCGGACTTGTTAACACAAGAAAAACCGGACTTAGCGCGGCTCAAGCAGCATTTATATGTTTTATCGACAGCGATGACTGGGTTGATCAGAATATGCTGGAAAACATGTATAAGGCTGCTATAAAAACAGATGCCGATATAACTATAAATAGGGGTTTTTTTTTAGAAAATAAGAATTATTCATATTTATTAAAATCCGCCATTCCCGCGGGTACATACCGTGACAATGATTTAATCGAAAAAGTTTATAGAAAAATGATGCGGATTGAAAACGGCTCAACCGGCATCATCGGTTCGTTATGCGTCAAGCTTTTCAGACGTAGTTTATTGGAACGGCAAATAAATGCGGTTGACGACAGGATAAAAATCAGCGAAGATGAGGTATGTACCTTTCTATGCATTGCCCATGCAAAAACAGTGACAATTATCGATGAAGCATACTACCATTATCGTAAAAGCCACGATACCTCAATGACATACAAAATCCATGAAGATTATTTTATAAATCTAAATCTGGTCTATCATACGCTTAAAAACGGGTTTTTATCGGCTGACAATCATGAATTACTTTTAAACGAGCTTAAGCATTTTATAAATCGCGCAGTTTACACCAGTACGAAATATTTATTTGGTACTTATGGACATCGTTGCAGCTATGGCTACTTGTTTCCTTTTCAGGCAATAAATAAAGGATGCCGTTTGTTACTTTACGGAGCGGGAATAGTTGGTATTTCATATTATAGACAGCTTATTACAACATATTTCTGCTCAAAAATAATATGGGTCGATCGCAATTGGGAGGCTATTTCGGCTCACGGATTGCCGGTAGAGAATCCTGAGGAAATAACAAAAGATATGTTTGACGTAGCGGTGATTGCAATATTGGAGAAAAACACCGCTCAAAGCATCCGAACGTATTTACTGGAGAAAAATATACCTGATGAGAATATTATTTGGCACAACCCTGTCATTGAATCAATTTGACGCTTTATTTTTAAATAGTCATAATGAGGTGATTAATTGGCTCCCAAAGTATCCATAATTATACCTTCTTTAAATACAGCGCCATACATACCGCAATGCCTGGAAAGCGCGGTTGCCCAAACGCTTAGTGAAATAGAAATAATATGTGTCGACGCCGGTTCTACGGACGGTACGTTTGAAATACTTGAAGATTTTGCAAAAAAGGATAACCGAATTAAATTATTGCATTCAAAAAGAAAAAGCTACGGCTATCAGGTCAACATGGGACTGAAAACGGCAAAAGGGAATTATATCGCCATATTAGAGGCGGACGATTTTGTCGACACCGACATGTACGAGCAGCTTTTTCAAATAGCAGAAGAGAATAATGCGGATTTTGTCCGGTCCTATTATTATGACCATATAGAAAAAAAAGATTATTTGCACAATTATATGGAAAATATTAAAGTAAATACTTTGCTTTCCGGAAATGAAATATGGGATATGACGAAATTGAAATGCATTTGGGCAGCAATTTATAGAAGAGATTTCTTGATATCCGATGAGATTTATTTCAACGAAACCCCGGGAGCCTCATATCAGGATTCGGCATTTGCGTTTAAGGTAGCTATTTGTGCAAAGCGCGCGTATTTGTCAGATAAAGCTTTCTATCACTACCGGAACGACAACCCCAACTCGTCGGTTCATTCAAAAGAAAAGGTATACTGCGTATGCGATGAAGTAAAAGAAGCTCAGAATTTTGTTGAAAAACGCTTTCCCGGGCAAAAAGGAATATATGAGCTGCTCGCTTCTTTCCGGTTTCAAACTTATTTATGGAATTACCGGCGTTTACCTCTTGAACACAGGCGAGATTTTCTCGAAATAATGAATTATGAACTGCTCAATGACTGGAATTCCGGTTATTTAAATAAAAATAGTTTTAAGCCGCACTACTGGAGTATTCTTGTCGATATCATATTCAAAAAAGAGCAGTTCTTTTGGAAAACCACAATACCTGAGACCGGCATATTAAATATAAAGCTTTACGGCAGAGCGATAACTGATGAGTTGTCAAAGTATGACAACATAATCATCTACGGCGCCGGTACATACGGTAAACATTTACTGGCATTTCTCCGTAGCCTGGGAACGAATGATGAGAAAATAGCGTTCGCCGTTTCCGCAGATTACGAGAGCATGATAGATAACATACCCTGCCACTGTATTAGGAATTGGGTCCATTTATCGGACAGCTCTCTTGTTATTATCGCCGTCGAAGGCCTAGCACAGCAGGAAATGTTTGAAACCGCATATGAACTTGGATTCAAAAATATATTGATTCTTGATGATATCTTTAAAACGTTAATAAAAGCAGTTAACACATAGAAAAAGAGAGAAAGCTGGTTTTTATAATATGCCTAAAGTATCTATTATTATGCCGTCCCTCAATGTCGCCCAATATATAAGAGAGTGCATGGACAGCGTAGTAAACCAGACCTTGCAGGACATAGAGATCTTATGCGTGGATGCAGGCTCAACAGACGGTACTCTTGAAATCCTACAAGAATATGCCTCAAAAGACAGTCGCATCCGGATAATACGCTCCAAACGTAGAAGCTATGGCTTCCAGGTAAATCTGGGCATTGACAGCGCAAAGGGCGAATACTTAGGTGTTGTCGAAACCGACGACTATATCGATCCCGCTATGTTTCAAAAACTGTACGACACCGCGATTGAAAACAAAGCCGACTTTGTTAAATCCAGTTACTACTTATTTGCCGATATCCCCCAAGTCGGCCGGCTTAAATTGGAACAAAATATATCCGGTCTGCCATACATGGGCAGAGACCGGAAGTGTATTTCGTCCGAAGACTACATAAATCAGACAACCGCACTTGATCCCTATATATGGAATGGCATTTATAAACGGGATTTCGTGCAGACAAATAGTATTCGCTTAAATGAGACTCCGGGCGCGGCGTATCAAGATGCGGGATTTCGTTTTCAAATGGCCTTTCTTGCTCAAAGAGGAATAATAATCCCCGAAGCGTTTTATCACTACAGAAGGGATAACGCTGGTTCATCAATGTACAGTCCCAAGGGGCTTCAATATGACTTGCAGGAATGCCAGTATATTTATAACTGGATGGCAGGTCGCTTCTCGGGGGACGAGGCGCGCATGCGAGCTATCAGTTGCCATATCGCTTCTATTTTTTTAGAGACTGTCCAAGAATCCGCTTTATTTGCCAATCCGGATAGGCAAACGCTTGTTGAAAAATTTTATAAATTGCTGAGAATTTGCTATGACAGCGGGTATCTGGTGCAGGAGGATTTTCCAAAGGAAAACTGGTTGGAGCTTAAAATGTTTCTTGATAACCCGGTTCAGTTTGATTCTTATATAAAACTCAAAGCTGAAACCGAGTTCAAGCTTTATTATGACTTTTTATCTTTAATGCGTTCAAAGAAAGAGATAATCATATACGGCTGCGGTACGGTCGGTACCAGAGTATGTTTTTTACTTCATAGGAATGATATTTCCAATATAGTTTATTTTTGCGACAGCGACAGCAATAAATGGGGCAGCAAATGTATGGGCAAAAAAATACTGTCCCCTCAGGAAGCTATTCTTTCCTATCCAAACGCCTTTTTTCTGGTTGCAAATCGGGGTAGTTATATGGAAATCATGCGCGTTCTGATTAATCTAAACGTTCCGCGTGATAATATGGGCATATATCGCTTGTCTTCGGATCCTTTAGTTTGTACAAGCAGGTTTATATAACAACCGGTTTAAGGATGTGAGACAAAGTGACAAATAGTTCCGAGCGTCCGGCAAAATCCGCATGTAAACTGGATGCCGATATAGGACAGTATATATTATCAAATACCGACGGCGATTTCAGCGCTATAGTAAAAAAGGATTATCGCTGGCAAGTCCTTTATCATCTGGATGTCCAGTCAACAGGACTGTTATGCTGGTACCCTTTCAGAAAGAACTCCTCTTTGCTCCAGATTGGCGGCGGTTTCGGAAATTTGACCGGGATGCTTTGCGACAAATGCGAATTTGTAACTGTCCTGGAGCATGACGACTACCGTGCATATTGTATAAGAAGACGCTGGAATACGAAAACAAACCTTCGTGTTGTCAGCGGATATATCTCAGCTTTTTCATCTCCCGAGAAATATGATTATATTGTGGTCAATATAGTTCCAGGCTCTCCAGAACCTGTATTTAGCCCACAAGGCTATGTCTCTTTGCTCTTGCAGGCAAAGAAAATGCTGGCCGATCACGGAAAACTGCTGTTTGCAGTTTCCAACAAGCTGGGAATTCAGTATTTATGCGGAACTCCCGACCCTTCAACCGGGATACCCTTCGACGGTCCCAATGCTTATACCACCGGAGCGTCGCTGCCTTCTCTAAGCAAGGCCGAGCTGTCGGAGGTACTGAGAAGCACCGAATTTCCGACTGTCAAGTTTTTTTATCCTTTCCCTGACCATTATCTTCCGCAGATGATTTACACAGACGATTACCCACCGGGCGAAGAACTTATTGAAAGACTGCGAATATATCTGACGGAGCACGACAGCCTTGTAATTGACCCTGTAAAACTATATCGATATTTAGCAGATGAAAACCTTTTGTTGAGTTTCTCCAATTCATTTTTAGTTGAATGCTGCGACGGGGAGCCGTGTCCCGTATTATACGTATCCGTTTCAACCGAAAGAAAAAGAGAAGAAAGCTTTTCAACCATAATCCTCAATAACAGAACAGTTGAAAAGCATCCTCTTTATCCGGAAGGGCTAAAGGGTTTGGAGCGAATCGTCAAAAATCTAAGCGACTTAAAAGCCCGAGACATACCGGTGATTTCGTGCAGGCTTGATAATGAGAGGCTTATAATGCCCCACATTCAGGCTCCCACGCTTTCAAAGCATCTAAGAGATTTGGCAGCTCATGACAAGTCCGGTTTTGTCCGGTGTCTGGACAAGCTCTATCACTTTATTCTAAAATCTTCGGAACATGTGCCAGCGGATAAAAACGCTCTTGCCGGCTCCGCTCCAATTTCCCACTGGGGGCCTATTCTTGCCAGGGCATATCCGGAAATGATACCGGTGAACTGTTTTTATGATCACGAAGAATTGGTGTTTTTTGACCAAGAGTTTGTAAAAGAAAACTATCCTGCAAAATACGTCATGTTCAGGGCGATCAATGATGTTTACATGTTTTTTCCGCAATTGGAAGAACACGTGCCTCTATCGAAGATAAAAAAGCGGTATGGTCTGACGTCCGAATTGTGGCGGGCTTTCGCGCAGGAGGAAGACCGCTTTCAAGACCAGCTCAGACAGCGTGAAACATATCAGCACTTTTATAAATGGAAACCGTCTGATATTAAAGAGAAACGAATAAAAATAGCAAGAAACGGCAGGTTGTTGCTGGATGGGTACAAAGCATAATCATACGGATAGAATTTTTGCGGCTGTGGAAGGCTCGGAAGGAAAAAAGATCGTGCTTTTCGGAGCGGGAAAGATGATGGAACACTATCTTAAAAAATACGGCACAGACTATCCTCCTGTTTTTGTAGTGGACAATGACAAGAGTAAATGGAATACTGAAAAATTGGGATTTGCCATAAAAAACCCCCGGGAGATTTGCGATCTTGATCCTTCTCCATACAGAGTTGTCATTTGTTGCAACGCATATGATGAGATTGCAAATCAGCTAAGGGAGATGGGTATAAAGGATTTCCGTATATATTTGCGCCATATAGACGAACTTCTCGAAACCGTGGAACCAGTCCCCTATAAAAGCGAAAAATATAACATAGGCTATGTAACCGGTGTATTTGATATGTTCCATATCGGACATTTAAACATCCTTCGAAAGAGCAAAGAAAGATGCGAATATCTGATAGCGGGTGTTCTGACAGATGAGCTGGCCGAACACGATAAAGGCCGGAGACCGTTTATCCCGTTTGATGAGAGACTGGAAATCGTCCGGCAGATAAAATATGTGGATCGGGTAATCCCGGTTGATTTTAATAATACAAACAAACTGGAAGCCTGGAAGCTGCTTCGATATGACTGTCATTTTTCCGGCTCCGACCACGAAGAAGACTGGTATTGGTTAAAGAAGCAACTTCAGACCTTGGGCTCCAATATGGAGTTTTTCCCATATACTGAAACTACCAGCTCGACGATGCTCAGACAAATGATACAAAAGGCCCTTATTTAGACGGAGGAGAATCTATGAATATCGGCATCCAGTTGATTGATGACCACTATCTGGCTTATCCTGACAACAATCTTAAAATGATATCCGATGCCGGTTTTGACAGCATCGGTTTTGATCTAAGAGCTTTTTGTCTGTCTCTTGATTCCATGGATATTCCCGACAGCAACAAGGTCGCCTGCGATTTATACGTAGACATAAAAATGATTGAAAAGAAATTTTCCTCATATAAAAGCGCAGCAGATAGAAACAATTTAAAAATCTCCCAAGTGATTGCCCCATCTGCTTCTCAGGTTGCCGACAGAAAAACACTTGGCCGTATAATCGTCAATTGCATTGCTTTGTGCGGACGGATGGGCAGCCCGTATCTAATTGTTCATCCGTTTCCGGCAGGCAGCTTAAACAGCCGTCAGGAATGGCGGGAGAACAGCGACTTTTTACTCTCCCTTGTACCAGCCGCCAGGGAGCACCAGGTAATAATCTGCCTGGAAAACCAGTATAGAGACTGTAACGGTCGCTATCTGCGCAGTGTTTGTTCGGATCCTGATACGGCGGCTTATTATGTGGACAGGCTTAATAACGAGGCGGGTGAAGAGCTGTTCGGCTTTTGTCTGAATACTGGCAACTGTATTTTATTCGGCCAGAGTTTATATGAAACTATAATAAAGCTGGGAAATCGAATCCGCACGGTCAGAATTCAGGATAACAACGGCATCTGGAAACAGCGGCTTATGCCTTATGCCTGCACTAGAAATACACTGGGCTCAAGCACTGATTGGCCCGGGTTTGTTCGCGGAATACGTCAAATCGATTTTCAAGGCACTCTGTGCTTTGTTGCGGACGGAAGCGTAATTAGTTTTCCCAGCAATATGCGCCATGCTGTTCTGAGGTTTGTTGCAGAGATAGGCCGTTCTATGGCTGAGCAAATAGATATTGAGCGAAATTTAAGCAAATGTAGAAATATAATATTATTTGGCGCAGGCAATATGTTTGAAAACTACATGTCCAGCTACGGAGACAAATATCCTCCTCTATTCATAGTGGACAACAACAGCACGCTCTGGGGCACATCAAAGCTTGGAATATCCATCAAACCTCCGGATGCGATCAAGGAACTAGGCGGGAATTACGGAGTTTTTATTTGCAATCGGTTCTATTATGAAATTGAAAAGCAACTGACAGATATGGGAGTCACGCATATTTATCGGTTTAACGATGAATATAGGCCGCTGAATTCTCCTAAATAAACCAACAAAATAGGACGTGGGAAGCCATATGAATCAAATTGGCGTGCAGACAAAGAACATTGTTGAAGACAATGCTCCTTTGGATGGATTTAAATTAATTAGGCAGGCGGGATTTGACTGCGTAGATTTCAGTCTGGACCAGTATCTGCCCAGCAAAGAGCTGTATAAAATGAAAAAAAACGCCTTCTTTGATCAATCCGTCAGCGAGCTGGAGCGTTTTTTTTCTACTCATAAAGTGTCCGCAACGGAAACGGGAATTACTATAAGTCAAATGCACATGCCCTACCCCCTTTTTGTTTGGAAGGGCGGTGATCTAAATGAATATTTAAAAAAAATAGTCGCCCCCAAAAGCCTGGCTGTCTGCGCTTTTTTTAAATGTCCTTATATTGTTGTTCATGGGTTCAAGCTGATGCCATATCTGGGTTCCGATGAAAAAGAATGGGAGCATACGGCACACTTTCTTAACTCCATTGCCCCAATCGCCAAAGAAATGGGAGTAACCGTTTGCCTTGAGAATATTTACAACAGCAAAAACGGGCGTATAACGGAGGGACCTTGTTCCGATGCGCTGAGAACCGCAGAACGTATTGACCGGCTGAATGACAGGATTGGTAGCGAGGTATTTGGATTTTGTTTCGATATCGGTCACGCAAATCTTTTAGGAATCGATTTTGAAGCCTTTCTCTGCCAAATGGGAAGCAGAGTAAAGGTTTTGCATATCCACGATAACGACGCTATTTCCGATCTGCACCAATTGCCGTTCACCTTCACAAGGACAAGAGAAAATCCTTCAGCTACGGATTGGAACGGATTCATACGAGGCTTGAAAAAGATTAAATTTCAAGGCGCCTTGTGCTTTGAAACTTCACCCGTTGTCCAGGCATTTCCTAAGCCTTTATGGTCTGACGCACTCAGCCTTATAGCAAAAATCGGCGGCTATTTTGCAAAAGAGCTGTCAAACGGATAATACGCTGGTGTTTTAGCTAACAAACTTAAAAAAGTAAAAAAACACAAGACATATTTCTCTGCGCATGATAGAATAGAGCTATATAACAAGCCCAACTTTATAACTCCAATCATGAAAGGAATGTTGACATGAGCAAGAGGAAATACGAAAAGCTGGTCTATCAGTTCAAGCCGGAATACAATGAAGCTGCGGCTGAGGGGGTCGGCACGGATTTTGTCTATTCTCCCCAGGCTTACTTCAGGGGAGCGTCCCAGATACCCGGCTCCAAGTATAATGTGGGTTTCCAGATTTTTGTCAAGCCCTTCTTTCTGGACAGGATCCCCCACCGGCACGCAGTGGACGAATATTTGATTTTCCTGGGAGGCACCTTCCCAAATCTATTTGATTTTGATGCAGAAATCTCACTGTGCATCGGCGAGGAGATGGAGGAGTACATAATAACCCAGCCCACCATCGTTCGCATACCTGCCGGAGTGCAGCACTGCCCGCTGAATTTCAAGCGTATTGACAAGCCCGTATTCTTCCAGGCTGCCTGCATGCAGGGCATGTTCGGCGGTATATACGGGGATGGAATAGAAATGTACTACAATGGACCTGGCCAATGCGTATATGACGCCGAAAAGAAATGCGACGCATGCAAAAAGTGCCTGGACGACGATTGGGACAAATAGTATATTGGCTTATATTGCAAAAATTACTGCGGAGCAAAGCCCGCAGTAATTTTTGCATATACGGATAATCCAAGCTATTATTTTTGTATTATACAGACAGGTTTTGTGATATCATATAAAGAGCCGGTCAAAAGTCTGCGATTTACACGGAGCTTATTATGGAAGACAAGACAAGCTGCGGCGGCTGCCGCTCAAAAGAGGACTGCACTGAGCCCGTGAAGGGCTGCGGAAAATGCTGCCGGGGCGGCTGCTCCGGTATGGAAATCCTGTTGACAGAGAGGGAAATGGAATTCATGCTGCTACTCTCACAGATTCCTTTCCTGCCCCTTGCCCGTATCAGAATAAAATGCCCCGGACGTGAAGATAGTCCGACTGAAATGGCCCCTGTTTACCTGAGCTGCGAATACGAAACAATGGAATCGGTCCGAAAGACAGGGCAAGTGCTCAGATCCATGGAAAACAAGGGCTTGATAACACTGGATTACGATAAAACCCTGATAAACGGGGACTATTCTATTTATAAAAATCCGGCTCTTTTAAAGGAGCTATGCCAAAGCGCGGCGGACAGCTCATCGCCCTGCACTCCGGAGCTGGAATTTGGAAGCATAGCCCTTACCCCCCTGGGCATGGATGTATTGGATAGTCTTGATATTTTATAAAGTCATGCAATTACAAAGCGCTCAGGATACTTATAACAGCTCCCAATCTTGACAAAACAGCAATTACGGTAAAAATAACTGCGCATGTCTTAATCGTTCTGATATTAAGCGCATTTTTGGCAAAAATTATCTCAATAACCCTGCTCTCCGAAATATCCGCATTGTATCTCCAGTAACTTACAGTCCCGTTTTCCTGCATTTCACGGATTATATTGTCCGGTAATTCCTCTACCTTCATCTCACCGAACTGCCGATGCCCATCCTCGCTGCAAAGCTCGCGGGATATAACTCCTAATTCCTCCAGGGCTATATAATAGCTTATATTTCTCATTTCATGTTCTCCGCAAAGCCGCTTTTATATGGATAAGCCATCCAAGGGGATTGACTTTTTTCATAATTGATAATAAATTTAATTTTATATTTTAGCAATCTATAGACAGAAAGGCAATAAAATGTCAAACTTCGTCTCAATGCTGGCCCCTCAAATGGAAGATATTGATAATAGCTATGTTTTTATAGCGGATTCTGCTAATCTGCTTATTAAAATGAATAATAAAAAAGTGACTTTTCCTGAAATCGGCGACTT
Source organism: Clostridiales bacterium (assembly GCA_012520295.1). GTDB lineage: Bacteria > Bacillota > Clostridia > Oscillospirales > Oscillospiraceae > JAAYOP01. Next base: position 10,798 of record JAAYOP010000047.1, read on the forward strand.
CGGCCCCGATATAACAAAGCTGGACAGAACGGAGTACCTGGGAACACTGGGTGGTATCCACTGTTTTTGCCTTAGCCTTGAAGACGATCTAATTATTCCCGATGGTATAGAGTTTATAGGCCTCAGGAAAATTCTCAAACTGTTTGACAGTGGTTTTTGCTCCGTAGCCTACAGGGCCGTACATATTGCAAACTGGACACGGAAAAGCAGGTATTGCGGCGCATGCGGCAACAAGACGGAGAAATCCTCTTTTGAGCGAGCCAGGGTATGCAAAAGCTGCGGAAATATTATTTATCCCAGAATATCCCCAGCAATTATAATATCTGTTATAAAGAACGGCAAAATCCTCCTTGCCCATAACAGGCGATTTCCCGGAAATTTCTTCGGCCTGATTGCCGGCTTCATAGAGCCGGGTGAAACCTTTGAGGACGCGGCCAAAAGGGAGGTCCTCGAAGAGGTTGGTCTGGAAATTAAGAATATCAGATATGTGCAGAGCCAGCCTTGGCCTTTTCCCGATTCTCTTATGATCGGGCTCACTGCAGAATATGCCGGCGGCGAAATACGCCCGGACGGAGAGGAGATTGACAAGGCCGGGTGGTACGGCGCCGATGAGCTGCCCAATATACCCGACAATGTCAGTATTGCCGGCAGGCTTATAGAGCGCTTTGCACAGGAAAATAAATAGGCATATGCCGCTATGTTTTCCAAATGACCAGGCTATGGCCTTTATTTGGCAGGCAATTTAAATAAAATACCATTAACTGTTGAAAATAAACACAAACCGATATATATTAAAGCCAGTTGGAGGTATAGATATGAAGAGAATAGCATCGCTTTTCCTTGTACTTTGCATTATTTGCTCCGTTTTTCCGTCCGCGGCAGCCTCAAATTCGGATGGAGAGATAGTCATACTCTATACGAATGATGTCCACTGCGCTGTGGATAATCATATCGGCTACGCGGGCCTTGCCGCATACAAGTCTGAAATGACCGCCCTTTACGGAGCGGATATGGTTACCCTTGTCGATGCGGGCGACGCTGTGCAGGGCAACTCGCTGGGAACCCTGTCAAAGGGGCTATATCCTGTGGAAATCATGAATCAGGTAGGATATGATATCGTAGCCTTCGGCAATCACGAATTTGATTATGGTATGGACAGTTTTTTTGAGCTCATGGACAAGCACGAGGCTTCTGTTATCTCCTGTAACTTCATTGACCTTGTGACAAATCAAACGGTCTTTGAGCCATACAAGATTATTGACTATGGCGATACACAGATTGCATATATAGGCATCACAACGCCAAAAACCATAACGTCCTCCACACCTGCCTATTTTCAAGGCAGCGACGGCAGCTATATATACGGCTTTTGCGAGGGCGACAACGGTTGGGAGTTATATGATGCAGTCCAGTCAGCCGCAAAGGCCGCCAGGGAAAACGGCGCGGATATAGTTGTAGCTGTGGGGCATTGCGGAGTAGGTGAGGCTTTCTCCCCCTGGCAATCCACTGATATAATAGCAAATACCACGGGCATAGATGTCTTTATAGACGGCCATTCTCACAGCGTTATTGAAGGCGAGCTGTACAAAAACAAGGATAAAGAGAATGTATTGCTTACCTCCACCGGCACAGGGCTTGAGTATATCGGCAAGCTTATAGTATCACCAGGCGGAAAAATAACCTCCGAGCTGATAACCGGATATGATAAAAGGGACAAGAGCACTGAAGATTTTATCTCATCCAAGAAGGACGAAAACAAAGACCTTTTAGAAACTGTAGTGGCCAGAAGCAGTGTACCGCTAATAATAAGCAATCCGGAAACCGGCGCCAGGCTTATCAGAAACAGCGAGACCAATCTGGGCGACCTGGTAGCGGACGCTTACAGGGCTCTTCTGGAAACGGATGTAGCCATTGTGAACGGCGGCGGTATCAGGGCCGGAATTAATGCCGGCAGCATAACATATAACGACATTATTTCCGTTCATCCATTTGGAAACATGGCATGCGCGGTGGAGGCAACGGGCCAGGAAATACTGGATGTTCTTGAAATGGGCGCCAGAAACGTTCCCTCCGAAACCGGCGGATTTATGCAGGTATCAGGCCTGACCTATGAAATCCATACCTATATAGATTCTTCGGTCAAGCTGGATGACAAGGGCAACTTTATAAGAGTAGACGGAGAATACCGGGTTCGCAATGTAAGGATAGGCGGCAAGCCACTGGACCCGAAAAAAACATACACTCTTGCCTCCCATAACTATCTGATTAAAAACGGTGGCGACGGCTACCCGTGCTTTATGGACAACAAGCTTCTTCTGGACGAGGTTATGCTGGACAATCAGGTGCTCATTTCATATATAGTCGATAAACTGGGGGGAGTTGTGGGCTCAGAATACGCCAACATATACGGTCAGGGTCGAATCATAATAAAAGAATTGCCCTTTGTGGACCTTATCCCGGGAGAATGGTACATGGAGCCAATTTCCTATGTTTATAAAAACGGATTAATGGTAGGGACGTCTATCGACATCTTCTCTCCTCACGAGCCACTGTCCCGTGCCCAGTTCCTTTCAATACTCTACCGTCACGCGGGCTCACCGGAAAACGACGGTAGGGCGTCAAAGCTGTTTAAAGACTGTGAAGATGACACATGGTATTCAAAGGCCATAGTCTGGGCCTGGGAAAACAACATCTTTAAAGGCGGCTCCCTGTTAAAGCCCCAAGAGTCTATGACACGGGAAGAAACGGCCGTTCTTCTCTACAGGTATATTCAGAGCCTTGGCGGCGGCTACTCAGGGGACATGAAATATGATCTTGAATTCGAGGACTCGGGCGATGTTTCCCAATCCGCCCGGGAAGCGGTGGCATATTGCGCCGAAAATGGCCTGCTCACAGGCCTGCCCTCCGGCAAATTCGCTCCCGCTCAGGAGACCAGCCGGGCAATGGCCGCCGCTGTTCTCCAGAGATTTGGGGCCTTTTCTGTCACCTTGGAATCGGCAGCATAAACAACCCCCGGAATTAATGGGACGCTTCGAGATTAACTCGACGCGCCCCATTTTGCTTTTTCAGTTTTTTAATATAAATATTGTAACTACAAGATATGCAATAAAAGCCAGGAAGCATATGACCGTTATAGAAAGCAGGGAGTCTGTTTCATACTTTTTCTTACGGGACATATAAACCCTCCGTTCCGGCCGCCAGCAAGTACCTGGGTACCAAAATCGCCATCGGCATAAAAACACAAGCTTTGCGCTACTCGTACCAACCCTCAGTCGACTTAATCAGACTCTTAAACTGGGCATTGTCATGCCCATACCATATTTCCGCATTCAGGTTCTTTGCCAGCTTGAGGATATACTCCATCGTCTCACGCCATTCCTTCCTGTTGCGGCATATGCCCGGCTCCCTGACCGGAGGCCCGATGTTCTCCGAGGAATAGATAGCATCACTGACCAACAGCTTGTTCCCGCAATCCAGCTCCAGGAGCAGGCCCAACATACCGTAGGAGTGACCTTTGCCAAAATTGTAGATTGTGACTCCATCCATCAGCTTCTCGGTTTTCACATGGGAGGGAATCAGCCTCCAGTTGAGCTCCAGGCCGATAAAATATTCAAAATCCTTGATAAACGGATGCCTTCTCAGGGCATAATCCTTTACCATATATGTAAACTCATCATCGGATACGATAATCTCTGCTCTGGGGAACTCATCAATGAAACCGTAATGGTCCGGGTGCATATGGGACAGCACAATATAGTCAATCCCCTCCGGCTTAATACCTATCTGGGCAAGCCTGTTGACCGGCTTATCTTCCTCTTTCATTTTCAGGTTTTCCATGATCTCCCGCAACTGCTGCCGCTCCGGGTCCTGATGGGCCGCGCAGTCAAATAACACATTGCCTTCAGAGTGCATAATCAGCACTGTCCAGGAGGGAAAATCAAATGTCTCATTGGGATTGTCGCAGGCAATCAGGTCCATTTTAAGGCTGTTTATGTTTATGCCATTATCCATGACATAAACCCGCATTTTGCTCATGCTTACCTCCCCCTCCAGCCAAAAATATTTTTCTTCGGCTTTAAATCCTCAAACTGTCCCATAGCATACATGATACCGCGAGGGCGGATGGATTGCGCAAAGGGCTGTTACTCCCTGAGGCAGATGGTTATCATTTTTTGTTCCGTGTATTCCAGCAACCCCTGGTAGCCGCCTTCCTTGCCGCCTACGCCACTGCGCCTGACGCCTCCCCAGGGAGCTTCGGCAGCGATGAAGTTGTGGGAATTAATCGAGAAGGTGCCCACCGTCAGCTTCCTGCCCAGCTTCAGGGCACGGGCAATGTTTCGTGACCATATGGAGGCCGTCAGCCCATATGTATTGTCGTTTGCCCTGCGCATGACATCCTCTTCATCACTCCACTTCGTCATTACCGCCACCGGCCCGAAAATCTCTTCCCGGTATATTTTCATATCTGGAGTGACGTCCGTAAACACCGTGGGACCTATGAAGTTGGCCTCATACTTTCTGCCGTCAAGGAGAAGCGTGGCTCCCTGGTCAATGCCGCTTTGAATATATCCCATTACATTATTATAGTGCTCACGGCTGACAAGGGGCCCCATATCGGTCTTTGGGTCAAGGGGATCGCCGACAACTATATACTTGGCGTGGCTTAAATATTTCTCCAGGAATTCATCGTATACGCTCTCATGGATGTAATAGCGCCCCGGTGAGCCGCAGGCCTGGCCGCAGTTGTGAAACTGATGGTGCGCCAGAATCTCAACGGCATGGTCCAGGTTCGCATCTGGGAATATTATGGCGGGGTTTTTACCGCCCAGCTCCATAACGAGCTTTTTCAGCGTAGGCGCGGCAGCCTGCATAATGGCAACGCCCGTCTCCGTGCTGCCTGTAAAGCCAACACAGTCCACATCGGGATGCCCGGCCATGTATGTTCCCACGGTGTCGCCCGGGCCTGTGATAATGTTCACAACGCCCTTTGGCAGCTCCTCAACCTCTGCCAGTATCTCGGCAAATTTCAATGATGTAATGGCATTTACACTGGGCACCTTCAATACGCAGGTATTCCCCACCGAGATGGAAAGGGCCACCTTCTGGGTCATGAGGAAGAAGGGCATGTTCCAAGGCGTAATGAGGGCGCATACTCCCGCCGGCACCCGCTCGAGACAGTACATACGGTCATTGTTTGAGGGAATAACATGGCCCTCGATATGCCGGCAGTAGGCTGCGGCCTGCTCAAAATTGCCGGCGGCTCCCATGGTAGGCCCGATGGCAATATGCTCCGGTAAACCATGCTCCAGAGCGTCCAGATGAGCCATTTCTTTGGCATGCGTCCTGATCTTCTCCGCTATTTTCGCGGCTATCCCGCTGCGCTGGGCCGGCGTTTTCTCAGCCCAGGCGGGAAATGCCCTGCGGGCGGCCTCAACGGCGATATCCACATCCTCCTTGTCGGCAAGGGGCACGGTTCCGAGGGGCTCGCCCGTTGTGACATTGACCGTGGAGAAGGTTTTACCGGACTTCGCGTCAACCCACTGCCCGTCTATCCACATTTTCAAATTTCCATATATCATTCCAATGGACCCTCCTTAGGTTTTCTCATCGTCTGCGCAATGCTCAGTCATTTACAAGGGCTGCCTTCAGGGCGATTCCGGCACGCATGTCGGCAAGGGCCTGATTGGCATCTGTAAGCTTATACTTTTTCGAAATAATCTCACCGAAATGATATTTATCTTTGTGTGCCTGTATGAACTTCAGGCATTTTATGTAATGGCGGATATCTCCGCTGTGACTGCCTATGACAACGGCATTGTGGCGCTGAAACTTGTTTGGCACAATGGATACTTCTCCGTCGCCGGTCTGCCCGATAATCAGATATTTGGCCGGGTTGGCCAGTATATCAAAGTTCTCGGCAAAAACAGACAGAACGCCCGAGCATTCTATTATCACATCCGCGCCCCGTCCGCCGCAAAGCTCTCTGATATGTTTCACTCGCTCTTCCGCGTTGGGAAAGCTCCTGGAGTTGACCACATGGGTCGCTCCCCACTTTTTCGCAAATTCCAGCCTCGGTTCGCTGATATCCACGGCAATGACCTTCGAAGCGCCGGACTGGGCTGCCATTACAACCGAATAAAGGCCGACAGGCCCTACACCTGTAACCACAACAGAGTCGCCCTGGCGAATTCCGCCGCAGTCATACAGCTTATCAAAGGCATTGACAACGGTGCGCCCCGCGCAGCAGACTCCCACGGCCTCCTCGGAGGTAACATCGTCGGGTATTCTCACAAAATCCGTCCCGGCGAGGACCACCTCATATTCCGCATATCCGCCCCGGAGCTCATAGGCATTTGAAAAGCCATAGCCGCGGCTGCGTTCGCAGAGAACCGGCTCATGGAGAACCTTGCAGGAATAGCAGGTACCGTCAAATAAGTGGGACCACATGATACGGTCGCCCACCTTTACCGGGGTTCCACATACGTCTGTCTTGACGCTATCGGGCAGATAGTATATCTCGCCCACGGTTTCATGGCCCATTATGATCGGGCAGGGAGGGTGCATGCTCAGCTCATCCCGAGCCAGATGAACATCCGTACCGCAAACGCTGGCAAGGACCACCTTTACCAGCATATCACCGGGTTTAAGCTCAGGGACGGGAATGTCCAGCAATTCCAGCGGTTCGCAGAATTTTGTCAGTACCATAGCCTTGCTTGTTTTGGGTATCTCCATATTTTTTCCTCCTGTCTGTTAAGATGTCCCCAATGCAGCTGTCTATAGGGAAGACCGATAATCAGGCCGCCCGGCCTGCATATACTTCTTAAATCATCAGTTTTTATAATAGGAGAGCTTTTGTTTTTCATAACACTCCCGCATCCGCAATATTTTTGCTTCTGCGCTGGGTATACATATTCAGGGCAACGGCAGAGATGACAATCACTCCCTGTAAAAAGGCTGTATAATCCGAATGCACTCCAAGGAGGTTTAAAACATTGTTGATAATACCTACAAGCAGCGCCCCGAAAACAGCGTTGGAGACTCCTCCCTCACCTCCAGCCAGATTGAGTCCCCCGACCACCATAGCCGTCAGAACATTGCCTTCATAGACGGTAGCCGTTGTGGGTCCTGCCTGCATATTCATAGACGCCAGTATCATGCCTCCGATTCCGCCTGAAAGATTTCCCACAGGCAGACTCCTGATGTGCAGGCGCACATCATATCTTGAAATCGCGCTTTCGGCATAGCCAATCTTTTTCCCTGATTCACCCTCTATATATATTTATTTATCCTCGTTGTCCTGGCAGAATTCAATTCGACCAAACCAGTAAATTAATGAGCTCCCTGATATCCTCCACGTCTTCCAGCCGGGATATCATTTCAATCAGTCTGTCAGCACTCTGCCCGGACAGCTTGTTTCCGGAGAATTCGATACAGTCCCTTAGTTTTTCTATACACTCATCAAAGGTGGCGGGCTTTTCCGGAGAACCTGTGGCTGTTTCCGCCAGGGTCTCATATGTTTTGCCGTCCTTTGTCCTTATGCGCATCCTGACAGGCTCAAGTCCGCCCGTATCAAACCTGGGGTCGTTTTCAACGCTGATTTTGGCGGCCACATCCAGAATATCCTTGTCCTTTATAGCTTCCTCGGTGAAGCAGCCGAGGGTTACACGCTTTTTCACTATTGCCGCCGCGCAGCCCCAGGCCAGGCTGAACTGGCTGTCCACAAAATTTCGGGGTCTTGCCTTAACCTCCAGGGGCTCGCCCAAGAGACCAAGGGTGCCCTTGCCGCACCATATCTTGATACTCTCTACATCTTTTGCGTCTATTCTGTTTTCATTTGTGAGCTTCAAAGCCGCGTCAATTGTCGGGTGTGTTCCCCTGCAGCAGGGGTATGGCTTTATTGAGATGTTTTCGCACTCAAAGCGCTCGCCAAGCTCTCCCACGAGAATATCTCTTGAATACTCGCCCATATGGTAAACGCTATAATAGCCTGAAACGCCCTCCAGACTGTTTTTCGCTCCGGTAACGCCCTTTTGGGCCAGCAGGGCCGCCATTATACCGCCCCTGACCCCGAAACCGGGCCCCAGTCTTTTCGTAAGAGCACCGTCCTTGACTGCCTGTCCGTTTCCCGATGCCTGATGGTATCCGATACCTATGGCGCTGAGCATACCTTCCTCGTCAAGCCCCAGCAGCCAGCCCGCAACGGCGGCTGAGACCATGAACCCATTGAGCGTGGTGAAATGCCAGCCATATTTATGTATATTCTGGCCAGGCCTTGTGGCAAGGCCCATCCTGCTGATCATATCCCCGCCCACCGCTATTGTGCAAATTAAATCCTTGCCGGAAAGGCCGCCTGTGAGCTCCGCCACGGCCAGCGAGGTGGGAATTGTTATTACACCAGGGTGCATAATCGCCGCTTCATGCACATCGTCAAAATCCAGGGAATGTGCCATTGAAGAATTGGCCTGAGCGGCCATCGGTGCCGGAACCTTCGTCCCGCAGCCGATAATGGTGCTTTGGGCGGCTCCGCCCCACTCTATCGCCAGCTCCCTCACCTGGCGGGCTCCGGCCTGGGAATATCCGCCTACCGCAACCGCTACGAAATCCAGCACCTGTTTTTTCGTCTCCTCAACGGCTTTTCGCGATAGCTTCTCATACTCTGTGTTCATAAAGTTTCTAACAAATAAATAGCTTGCATCCAACTTGCTATCCGCCTCCTTCCCCCAAGAATGTCATAATGCGACACACTGTATAGCTGCTATTAATAGATTATCATTGAAACAAAACAATTAATATCAACATTATGTTGTTAGATTTAAACAACAACTTGTTTGTCAGACAATTAATTATTGGAGATTTTATCAATAGTATTTTGTCCAGAGGGGCAGAAACACCCGGCGCGCTGTTGACCCGGCGCTCTGGTTTATGTTAGTATTAAGTGGTATTATTAGACAAGCGGTTACAAATATTTCCCCCGGCAAAACAACATGAATTGGAGGGATATGGATACTATGACTGTCGAATACCTGCGTTATTTTGTGGAAGCTTACCATTGCGGCAGCGTTTATCAGGCAGCCAAAAATATTCACATTTCTCCCCAAGGTGTCAGCCAGGGCATCAAAAGGCTGGAGGATTCCCTTCGCCTGCAGCTTTTTACCAGGAAGAAAAACAGGCTGGTTCCCACGAAATTCGGTGATATGTTTTATCCCAGAGCGGCACAGGCTGTGAAATATCTTGACGAGCTTGAGGAGTTTGCCAACAACTATCGCGCGATAGGAGAAAACAGCATATCAGTTGGACTCATGGGCTACAATCAGTTTTCATATCTTGTGCTGTCCCTTATTCAAAGCTTTCAGGAAAAAAACAGCCAGGCAAAGATAAATGCCACCTTTTATGAGCCGGGCCAGTACGACATGCTGTATAAAAAGGTAAAAAACTACGAGCTTGATGTGGCCTGGTGCTTCCATTCGGATTATGACGATGCATTTACATATATAACCTTGAAAGACCAGCCTCTGAAATGCCTTATAAGTGCGGACAACAAACTGTCGAAGAAGGAATTTCTGCACTGGTCCGACCTGAAGGACGAGCCCTTTGTGAGCACAGGCAAAAATGAAGTTTTCCCGGACCTCATCAGGGAGCACTGCGAGAAGTTTGGCTTTGTGCCATATGAGAAATTTTTCTCCACGGACTCGGCCTTTATCTCCCAGCTGGTTAATAAAAACCAGGCGGTTGTTCTGCTCTATGAAAACTTCATCGACAGTATTCGTGTCCTGTGCACAAATACAAAGGTTATGGAGGTCAGGCCGGAGCTCCATGTGTGCCAGTCCCTGTTTATCAGCAAGGACAGAAAGCGGTCAAAAATACTCGATTTTTTCCTTGAATACACTGAAATAAACCTGAGAAACAATTCGGAAAAGTGGTAGAAACAATTTAATTCTGCCGGCAATGTTGTATGGCTCTTTTTTTGGGATTTTTTGAACAGATCCATCCGGTAATAAGCTGAAATATCTGCCAAATACTCAATTTCCTCAAGTTTTATATTGTTTTTTTAACCCAAAAGAAGTATAATGGCTGCCGAAACAGACAAGTGTCTGCTATATGCGGACACGATTAGAACAAATGAACTATATTTGGAGGAAGACTGATGAAAAGATTTATATCTATTGCGGTTATCCTGTGTCTTGTTCTGGTCCTTTTTGCCGGCTGCGGCAAAGAAAAGACCGGAGGCGATACCGCCGGCGATGTTATTAAAATCGGCGTATTTGAGCCCTCTTCGGGCGACAACGGCGCCGGAGGCAAGCAGGAGATACTCGGCATTGAATATGCCCATTCCAAGGTTAATACCATTGATATAGGCGGAAAAACCTACAAAATAGAGCTGAAAATCGTTGACAACGAATCTTCAAACGATAAGGCGCCCACCGCTGCGGCAACCCTTGTGGGTGAAAAATGCAGCGTAGTAGTCGGTTCCTATGGCTCCGGCGTTTCCATCGCAGCCAGCAGCGTATTCGGCAATGCGGGCATACCGGTTATCGGCGCATCCTGCACAAATCCCCAGGTTACAGAAGGAAACAGCCACTATTTCCGCATCTGCTACCTGGATCCCTTCCAGGGTACCGTCCTTGCCAACTTTGCTGTCGACAACTTCAATGCCAAAACCGCCTACATACTGACCAAGCTGGGTGATGACTATTCTGTGGGCCTGGGCAACTATTTTAAAGAGGCCTTTGTAGGCTTGGGCGGAACAGTAGTCGAGGAATCTTTCCAGGAAGGAAACAGCGACTTTACGGCATTCATTACATCGGCAATCAATTCCGGAGCGGATGTCATTTTCGCCCCCACTTCCACCGAGGCAGCTTCCCTCATAATCGGCCAGGCCACAGCAATGAATATTGACATTCCCCTGCTGGCCGGCGATACATGGGACAGCTCGGTTATACTGGACGCTGCAAGTGGATCCAACCAGGAGATCTATGTCTCCACTTTCTTCGATGAGGGTGATGATTCCGCGGCAGGCTCAGAATTTGTTCAGGGCTTCAAGGCATGGCTGAACGCCAACCCGGACAAGCTTGCAAATAACGGCGGCAACGATATTGTCGCTGCAGTTTCCGCTCTGGGATATGACGCGTACATGGTAGCCATCGAGGCCATTAAGAAAGCCGGAAGCAGCAATCCTGCGGATATAATGGGTGCTCTGCCCACAACAACCTATACAGGCGTCACCGGAGACATTGCCTTTGATGATATTGGAGATGCCATCCGCAATGTGGCATATATAAAGAGTGCCAACACTGCCGACGCCAGTTGGAACTTTGTCGCTATTCAGAGCATTAAATAAGCGTACTGCTTTAAACGATGCTTAAAGGGCGGGGGATATCCCCCGCCCCGAAACATTATATCCCGTGTTTCCACAATTTGGGCTGCCTCGAAGGGAGGCAGCGTGATTAAGGTCAGATTCCATGCGGATTGTTCCTGCAAGGCCTTTCACGCCCAAAAGATTGACCTGGCGGAAGCCGGCTCGCGTCAGTCGGCTTTTAAACACAGAAACCGGAGATCCTTTTCGAGACAACACAAATGGAGGTTCCGCAATGGAATTTATCAACACCTACCTTCCGTACATATTAGCCGGAATCTCAGTGGGCGGACAATACGCTCTCATTGCCATCGGCTATACCATGGTGTACGGAATTCTCAGGCTGATTAACTTTGCCCATGGTGACATATTCATGGCCGCAGGTTTTATGATGGTCTACCTGTCGGCCAGCATGCCACTTTATATTTCAATACCGCTGGTTATCATCCTCACGGTCATACTGGGATTTCTTGTGGAGCGTATCGCATACAGACCCCTCCGCACAGCGCCACGAATGTCCATTATGATCAGCGCCATAGGCGTATCCTACCTGCTGCAAAACTGCGCATGGTATCTCACCAGCGGACTGCCAAAGCAATATCCAAAAATACCGTGGATAAGTGCGTCCGTCTCCATAGGAGCGTCAACTACCACGGTTGTCACCCTGATAACACCCATATTGACGATTGTGCTGATTGTAGCCCTTGTCCTTTTGATAAAGCACACGAAAATCGGCATGGCCATGCGCGCCGTATCAAGGGACTTTGAAACCAGCCAGTGCATGGGCATAAAAATCAATTCGGTTATCGGCATAACTTTTATAATTGGGTCATTCCTTGCAGCCATCGGCTCGCTGCTGTACTTCACAAATTATTCCACCGTAACGCCCATATCCGGCGCGATGCCGGGTCTGAAGGCCTTTGTGGCGGCGGTATTTGGAGGCATAGGCAGCGTACCCGGCGCTGTTGTGGGAGCTTTCCTTATCGGCATATGTGAAAACATATTAAAGATAAAAGAGCTTGATATGACCACTTTTTCAGATGCCTTTACCTTCGCGCTGCTGATAATAATTCTAATCGCCAAGCCTACGGGGCTCTTCGGCGAAAAAATTACGGATAAGGTTTGAGGGAGAGATATGGATAAGAAGATAAAAATAATAATATATGCCGCTCTCCTGGTCGCACTGTTTGCTTTGCTTTTTATTCTCGAGCAGATACTGCCGTCATACTCAATGCTTTTCACGGTCCTGAAAAAGGGCGCCATATATGCCCTTGTGGCAGTATCAATGAATTTGCTCAATGGCTTCACAGGCCTTTTTTCACTGGGCCAGGCGGGATTCATGCTCATTGGAGCATATACCTACGGTATATTCACAATTCCTACGGAGGCCCGCTCAGCCGTCTACCAGTATTTTGACGGAGGCATCATAAACTTTACCGTCCCGGTGGTTGTGGCTCTTGTAATGGCCGGGGTCGCGGCTGCAATATTCGCCTATATAATCGGACTGCCCGTATTGAGGCTCAAGAGCGACTATCTGGCTATCGCCACCCTGGGCTTTGCCGAAATAATCCGGGCCGTCTTCCAGTGGAAAACCCTCGGCCCGGTAACAAACGGGTCAAATCTGCTGCGTCTGTATCCCACCTTTAAGTCGGTTCTATTCCCGTTTGCGGTGTCCGGGATATGTATAGCCATTATCGTGCTGCTGATCAACTCCTCATACGGGCGGGCATTCAAGGCCATTCGCGATGATGAAATTGCGGCGGAGGCCATGGGCATCAACCTGGCAAAGCACAAGCGGCTCGCCTTCACAATAAGCTCTTTTTTCGCCGGTGTGGGCGGCGCTCTGCTGGCCATGTACCAGACCACCATCCAGGCATCGGCCTTCAAATCTGCCATGACCTATGAAATTCTTCTCATTGTGGTCATTGGCGGTCTTGGCTCCGTGACAGGCAGCTGCATATCCTCATTCCTTTTCATAGCTGCCAGCGAGTGGTGGCTGCGCTTTTTGGACGAGACTACATACATAGGTTCCTTCAAGGTTCCCTTGCTCAATCCCGGCTTTAGAAAGGTCGTATTTTCAATAATTATCATGATAGTCGTGCTCTTTTACAGACGGGGCATCATGGGTAATAAGGAATTTTCCCTGGACCCAATCGCAAAGCAATTCAAAAAAAGGTTCAGGCGCAGAAAGGAGGTTGTCGGCAGTAATGAGCAGTAATATTATGCTGCAGGTAGAAAACGTCACAATGCAGTTTGGCGGCGTAATAGCCGTGGACAACCTCTCAATAGATGTCTATGAGGACGAAATCGTTGCCCTCATCGGCCCCAACGGGGCCGGAAAAACGACGACCTTTAACTGCATAACGGGGGTATATGAGCCCACAAACGGGTGCATAAAATACCGGGGAGAAGTCATAGTCTCAAATTACCCCCAGGGAAAGATGAAAAAGCAATACCTGGGTAAAAACAACGGCCTGTATTCAAAGGTCATCAACCCCACGCCCGATCAGATTACAATACTGGGTATTGCCAGAACCTTTCAGAATATCAGGCTTTTTAAAAACCTCTCCGTTTTTGAAAACGTGCTCATCGCAAAGCATTTGAGGGCAAAGCAAAACGTATTTACTGCCACCTTCCGCCTCAACTACAGGGAGGAGCGGCGAATGAGGGAGGAGTGCATGGCACTCCTGGAGGAGCAGTCACTCCTAAATCTGAAGGACGCTCCAGCGGGCAGTCTGCCCTACGGTCTGCAGCGCAGGCTGGAAATATCCCGAGCCCTTGCAACCGACCCGAAACTTCTGCTGCTGGACGAGCCTGCTGCCGGCATGAACCCCCAGGAGACTCAGGAGCTGGCCGAGTTTATCCGGCAGATAAAAGAGAAATATAAACTGACAATTCTGCTCATAGAGCATCATATGGATCTGGTCATGCAGATTTCCGAGCGTATATATGTTCAGGATTTCGGCAAGCTTATAGCCACCGGTACTCCGGAGGAGATCCAAAAAAATCAGCGCGTTATAGACGCGTATCTGGGGGTGGCTGAAGATGCCTTTGCTTAAGATAAGTGATTTAAAGGTCAATTACGGGGCTATCGAGGCCGTCAAGGGCATATCCTTTGAGGTCCCCGAAAAGAGCATAGTTACCCTTATCGGGGCTAACGGTGCGGGCAAGAGCACAACCCTTCGCACCATAGCCGGGCTTGTGAAACCGGTCAGCGGGACTATTGAGTTCAAGGGCGAGGATATCACCGCGAAGGACCCGGCGCTCATAGTCTCCAGGGGCATAACCCTCGTACCCGAGGGAAGAAAGATATTCCCGGATCTGACGGTACTGGAAAACCTGAAAATAGGCGCGTATTTGAGAAAAGACAATCTGGACGATGATTTAAACTGGATATATGACCTGTTTCCCAGGCTCAAGGAGCGAACCTGGCAGATGGGGGGCACCCTCTCCGGCGGAGAGCAGCAGATGCTGGCCGTGGCAAGGGCGCTCATGAGCCGTCCAAAGCTGATGATGATGGACGAGCCGTCCCTGGGCCTGGCCCCCATGATAGTCCGGGACATATTTGATATAATAAGGGAAATAAACAGGCAGGGCATAACCATCCTGCTGATAGAGCAGAACGCCAACATGGCCCTCCAAACGGCGGACATAGGTTATGTGCTGGAGACCGGGCGAATAACACTCACAGGCTCCGGCAAAGACCTGCTGACCAATGAAGCCGTGAAAGCCGCCTACCTGGGCACGTAAAAGGGCGGCATTATAAGGCAGATTTTTGGGACGTGTTTTTCATTTAGTTTAATACAGTGTATCGAAAGATAAGGGCATGCTGGGCGCATGCCTTTATCTTTCGAATTCTAAGAACCTTATCTTCAGTTTACTCCGCAGGTTTTGATTACATACCGCAGGGGGCGACGGGCATGTCGTAACGCCGCTGCAGCCCTTTCATAAATACCGCAACACCAGCGAACCAAAACAGCACCGCCGAAAAGCATACCGGCAGAACCGTTTCATTGATGGCAGACCTTTTGTACGTTTCGTAAACCAATGCGTGTATGAAGGTTTATGCATATACAGTGGTACAGTGCTTTGGAACACGCGGGCATGAAAAATTCATGCCCGCGAACGGGGCGTCTGGGAAGCCGCCCCCTACGGCTCACAAAAGTAACTGCGTTTAAAGGGGCATTTCTCATTCACTAATACGCAATATACTGCGAAGATGCCCAACGCTCTACTAATAACCAATCTATGTTTCCTGGCAATTATACAGCTCTTTTGCTTCTTCCAGCGTTATTTCCTTGTCGAGAAAGCGCTGGTAGAGCTCGCAAATTGGCTCTGTCTCTCCATATGCAATTTGGTTTCCGCGGTGAAGCCACAGCACCTTGTCGCACAGTTCATTTACCTGGGACAGTGAATGTGACACAAGTATTGTAGCGGCTCCTCCGTTGATTATCTGGCGCATTTTCTCCTCGCTCTTTTTTCGAAACGCCCCGTCCCCAACGGACAAAACCTCATCGAGTATGAGAATCTCGGGATCCACCAGTGAGGCAATGGAGAATGCCAGCCGGGACTTCATTCCGGAGGAGAGTTGCTTGAAGGGACGGTCCTGAAAATCCTGCAGCTCGGCAAATTCGATTATCCTGTCATAGGTCTCATCCATGAATTTGCGCGTATAGCCCAGCATGGCCCCGCGCAGGTAGGCATTTTCCCTCACGGTCAGGTCTCCGTCAAAGCCGGAGGCCAGCTCCAAAAGGGCAACAATGCTGCCGTTTCTGACAACATGCCCCTTTGTAGGCTCCATAATTCCCGCCACGGCTTTGAGCAACGTGGATTTGCCCGCCCCGTTTGTTCCGATTATCCCGAGCATCTCGCCCTGATATAAATCAAAGGAAACGCCGTTGACAGCCCAAAATTCCCTCACCTGATAATTGCCCGTCAGGTGGCGCATGACCCATTCCTTGAGCCCGATATCCTTGAAATCCCCTGTCATGTAGCGGATGGAAACGTCTTTTACACTAAGTACCATAATCCGCCCCTCCGTCAGACATAATACAGGAATTTTGTATTATACTTTTTATACATACGAAATCCCATATAGAAGAAAAATATCCCATACACGGCGGCAATCAGGTGAAACCACAGGGTGGGCACAGTGTTTTCTATGACGATTTTCCTGAAGTACCTGATATAAACATAAACCGGGTTCAGCAGGAATAGATGCTGGGCTACCTCTGAATACCTGTCAATGGTGTAGAATATTGCCGACATATACATTAAAAGCCTCGTAAAAACGCTCCATAGATATTTTATATCCCTAAAAAATACAAATAACGCTGATAAGATTAATCCAACCCCAATATTAAATAACACAAGACAGCATATTGGGAAAAGAAGAAACAAATAATTCCATGTAAAGGGCAATTTATCAGCGGCAACAAAAACAAAAAATACTACCAGGGTCAAGCCAAAGCTAATTAATGATGATATGTTTTTTGATAGCAAAAATAAATATTTAGGGACATTTACTTTCGTAAAAATACTTGAATTTCCTACAAGTGAAGACATTCCCTCGCTGGTCGATTCCGTAAAATAGGAAAAAACCAATGTACCTGCAAAGATATAAACAGTATAGTGTGGAGTATTCCGCCCAAAAAACTGGCTGAAAACCAGCCACATGACCAGAAGGGTGAGCAATGGGGACAGCACGCTCCAGAGCATTCCCAGCACTGTGCGCTTATACTTTTTCTTAAAATCCCTTTTCACAAGCTCGCTGAAAAGAAAGCTGTACTGCCGCATCCTCTTGAAAACCGGATCCCCCTCGTCGGGAAGATGCCACCTCCCCGCCAGGACACGCTCCGGAAACCTGTCGAAAAGGGGCAGGGGAATGATTGCCACAAAAAGCATGACAATCGCCATGGACGCAAAGAAGAATACCTTCCAGTGCTCCGCCCATATCTGGCCGAATATGGAGTTCATGTCCATGTGCAGCCACAGCTGGATTATTACACTGTGCCAGAAAAACACCTGAAACGCCCGCTTGGCAAAGCCCGTAAAAACAAATTTCCTGCGTGGAATTCCACAAAACCACAGCGCAGCCACCACAGCCGAAGCGGCATATGCCGCCAGACGGGCAGCCAGCCTGTATAACGGAGGGCCGGATATGAGCCGTCCTGAAAACAAGTCGGCCATATCCCCCGGCATTTTTACATTCAAAAGCACCGGTGCTATAAAAATCAAAGCGGCGGCAAAAAAGGATGCGATTTTCAGGGGACGCCTGTCCGTCACAGCGACAGCCCTTTCACTCCCCAAATAGCTTCCGGCAAGAAAAAACGGCAGGAAAACAAGCATCCCGGATACCCGGTCCGAAAGAGGAAAGGCGGGCAGAAGGCCGGCAGCCGTCCCCAGAACAACCCCCGTCAAAACGCCCGCGGCGGGCCTCAGCCTCCCCAGCGCCCGGGCAGCCAGTATCCAGACAATGAGCGCCGGGAATATCCACGCCCGGTCTTCTGATAAAAAAGCCTCCCAGAAGCTTCTTTTTAAAAAGTAAACTCCCACAAAGCAGCTTATGAGCTTCATCGCCGCATATGCCGCGCCTATCATTAAAAGACTGGCCGGCCGGGGCTCTTTTCCGCCCTTTGTCGGCCTGAGATGCAGTCCTGCGGCAAATGCAAAAAGGGGAACCAGAAATACCGAGATTAACGCAGCGATGTTTCTCATGCGAAGGGAGCCCTCCCCATATATCTCGGCACAGGCCAGGACCACAGCTGCCGCGGTCAGAAATATTATTATGTTTTTCAGGGAATTTTTTGTTTTCCCTCGTCCGTTATCAGCCATATTCGTCACCTGTTGCGCCTTTTTCGGCACAAAAAACAGAAAATAATATATAAATCATATTATATAGGACTTATATTGTGCAAGGCACGACCTCACAAGGCACACCCCGCTAATATTTTAATCATATTAAGTTAATAATCCCAGGAGGTACTTTCCGTATTCGGTGTTTTTCATGCCTATACCCGCTTCATAGAGCTTGTCCCTGTCAATATACCCGTGCCGGTAGGCTGTCTCCTCCACACAGGCTATGATGGACCCCGTATAATCCTGTAACACGCGGATTGTATTGGCGGCGCTGAGAAGATTGCCCGCGTTTCCCGCGTCCGCCCAGAAAAATTCACGTCCGAATTTCACCACATTCAGCTGGCCCATTTTCAGATACTCGTTGTTGACCGAGGTTATTTCCAACTCGCCTCTCTCCGAGGGCTCAATGGAGTGGGCTATTTCTACCACCCTGTTGTCGTAGAAATATAGACCCGGCACTATGTAGTTTGACCTGGGCTTGACCGGCTTTTCCTCCAGAGACAGGACCCTTCCATCCCCATCAAACTCAACAACACCAAAGGGTCTGGGGTCCTCCACATAGTATCCGAAAACCGTAGCCCCCGTATTGTTTTCCCTGGCCTCAATAAGGCAGTCGTCCAGTCCGGGGCCATAGAAAACATTGTCGCCCAGAACCAGGCACACATCATTTCCGCCGATAAAGTCTTTTCCGACGATAAAAGCGTCCGCAATACCTCTCTGAATCTTCTGCTCTTTGTATGATATGGATATTCCCAGGCTGCTGCCGTCCCCGAAGAGCTGTTCAAAGGGCTGCTGCAGGTCCGGCGGCACGATTATGAGTATCTCCGTTATTCCAGCCCTGAGGAGCACATCCAGGGGGTAGTATATGAGCGGCTTGTCATACAGGGGAATGAGAGGCTTGCAAACCGGCTTTGTGGCCGGGTAGAGCCTTGTCCCCTTGCCTGCCGACAAAATTATCCCTTTCAAAACGCAAAGTTCCTTTCTTTTTATATTTATATATATTTAATTTTCTTCTTTCGCCACCACAATTCCGCCGGTCTTAAAAATGCTATTTGGCGGAATAACGCCGCGAACACAGGACAGCGGATATATGACGGAACCGGGACCGACTATTGAGCCGGGATTGAGCACACTGTTGCAGCCAATCTCCACATAATCTCCCAATAGGGCGCCCAGCTTCCTGAGCCCCGTCTCAATTTTCTCCGCCCCGTTCTTGACGGCTATCATAGTCTTGTCCGACTTTACATTGGAGGTGATGGCACCCGCCCCCATATGGCTCTTGTAGCCCAATATAGAGTCACCCACATAGTTAAAGTGGGGCACCTGGACACCGTCAAACAAAATAACGTTTTTCAGCTCAACGGAATTGCCCACCACACAGTTTGCGCCCACCAAAGCCGAGCCGCGGATATAGGCGCAGTGGCGAACCTCGGTCTCCTGCCCGATTATGCAGGGCGAACCCAGACAGGCTGTGGGTGCGATGATTGCCGTTTTATGTACCCAGACATCCGGAGAAAGCTGGTCATACTCCTCCGGGGAAAGGGATTGTCCAAGGTTGATGATAAAATCCTTAAGCCCCTCCAAAGCCTGCCACGGATATTGAAAACGGGCTATATATTCTCCGGCCATGGAATGGGAAAGGTTAAATAAATTCGTGGCTGAGATTTTCATTTCAGGCTCCTTTACATGCAGGATTCGGCTTCAAATCGAATTGATATGCAATAAAAATTAATCACATTTTATAATACTATATCTTCCTATTATTGTGACTAATATACAGCATTCATTATATAACTTCAATCCCCGAAGCCTGCCGAGTTGCTGTATCTTCTTAGCCAGTATAACATCTATTCATCGTATCCGTTGGGATTTTGCCTTTGCCAATTCCATGAATCCCGGCACATATCCTCCAAGCCAAGCTTTGCAGTCCACCCCAGAAGCTCTTTAGCTTTAGTAGTATCTGCCCAGCATTCAGCTATATCGCCTTCCCTGCGTTCTGTAAATACATAAGGTATCTTTATATCATTAGCTCTTTCAAAATTCTCTACCAACTCAAGGACACTGACACCGCTTCCCCTCCCCAGATTAAAAACCTCTGTACCGGTATGCTGCTCAGCATAAACCAACGCTGCAACGTGCCCTTTTGCCAAATCAACTATATGGATATAGTCCCGAACTCCTGTTCCGTCGGGCGTCGGATAATCATTGCCAAAAATATTGAGTCGTTTCAGTTTTCCAACTGCCACCTGGGAGACAAACGGCATAAGGTTGTTTGGTATCCCGGCCGGGTCCTCACCAATTAAGCCGCTGGGATGGGCACCTACGGGATTAAAATATCGAAGCAGCACAGCTGACATGCCGGTTGCTTTTGCCGTGTCGGTTACAATCTGTTCTATCATAAACTTTGTCCATCCATAGGGGTTCGTACAACCGCCTGTTTCCATATCTTCTGTATATGGAAACGGACACTCCGCCCCGTAGACCGTAGCTGAAGAACTGAAAACAAACCGTTTTACTCCATGGGTCTGCATCCCTTCAAGTACCGTCATTGCCGCATCAAGGTTTACTCTATAATAGCGCAGCGGCTCCCGCACAGACTCACCTACAGCTTTAAGTCCCGCAAAATGGATAACCGCTTCGATTGAATTGTCTGCAAATATCCGGTTTAGTGCTTCCCACTCCCTAACATCGCAACGATAAAATGAAACTGTTTTTCCGGTGATTTTTTCTACACGCCGTATGGCTTCCTCGCTTGAGTTGGAAAGATCGTCCGCAATAACGACTTCATATCCCTCATTCAACAGTTCTACAGCGGTATGAGAGCCAATATAACCGGCTCCTCCCGTTAATAACACGGCCATATTATAGATCCTCCTGTAAACTATAAAGCAAAAATGTCGAATCTTCGCACATTTTAAGTAAACTCCTGTCACCCAAGCTCCGCCTTCGCTGCCTCCAGCGCCGCAGCAATGACCTTATCCATATCGTAGTATTTATACTGCCCGAGCCGCCCTCCGAAAATCACATCCTCCCGCTTCGCCGCAAGAGCCCTGTACTTTTCGGCTAGGGTTTCATTTCTCTCATCATTTATCGGGTAATAGGGCTCCGTGCCCGGCTTCCACTCCGCAGAATACTCTCTGGATATGACAGTGGTGGGCTGCTGTCCAAACTCAAAATGCTTGTGCTCTATTATCCTGGTCCAGGGGACCTCCTTAGATGTATAGTTGACTACAGCATTTCCCTGATAATTGTCCGTGGGCAGCTCCTCCGTCTCAAACCGGACGCTCCGCCACTGGAGATAACCAAGAGAATAGTCAAAAAACTCGTCCAGCATCCCGGTGAAAACGGTTTTTTCAGCAATGTTCGGATGCTCCTTTATGAAGTCAAAATAGTCTGTGTTCAAGAGAACCTGGCTGCCCTCCAGCAGCTTTTCTATTATCGGATTATACCCGCCAATCGGAATGCCCTGCCAACGGTCATTGAAATAATTGTTGTCATATGTAAAGCGCAGGGGCAGGCGCTTGATTATAAACGCCGGCAGCTCCCGGCAGTCCCGTCCCCACTGCTTTTCCGTATATCCTTTTATGAGCTTTTCATAGACATCCCGTCCGACCAGTGATATAGCCTGCTCCTCCAGGTTTTTCGGCGCAGTTATGCCCGCCTCGGCAATCTGCCGGTCAATTATCTCCTTTGCCTCGGCAGGGGTCTTTATCCCCCACATTTTGCTGAAGGTGTTCATATTGAAGGGCAGATTATACAGCTCCTCCCCATAAATTGCAACGGGGGAATTTATATAGTTGTTAAACTCGGCAAACCTGTTGACATAGTCCCATACCTCCCTGTTTGAGGTATGGAAAATATGCGCCCCATATTTATGGACGTTTATTCCGCTTATGTTTTCACAGTACACATTGCCGCCGGCGTGATTTCTCCGGTCAATCACCAGGCAGCGCCTTCCCCGGTCCGTCGCCTGGCGGGCAAACACCGCGCCGAACAGGCCGGAGCCGACTATGAGGTAATCGTAACTATACAAATATTTTCTCTCCTTATTTTAAGAAATTAATTCAACAACAATACTGTGTATTTTGCACTCTGTTTATCCTATATCTAATCTTATCTGGCAATCTCATAATATCTTTTTAATTCATCTATGTGATCCGACATTGTAGTCAGCTTTTTACTATAATTCCAGAATTCATTGAGATCGGACGGTTTGTTTACGAAATGCAAAATATGTGAGAGCATATCTTCCGCGTTGCCGCCTTCAAATTTAAACAAAGGAGAAGCGCACAACTCAGACGCGCCGCCATAACTGCTGCATAAGATTGGTACTCCATGGGCCACCATTTCAATTGCCACTTGGGGAAGATTATCCTCCCATAGAACAGGAATTACGCCTAAATGAACATCTTTCAGGATAGCGTCCAGCTCTTCATGCTTGTATCCGTTTTTTATTGTTACGCTATGGAATTTTTTCAGTTTATCGCGTATGTATTCCTCTCTGCAATTCTTTGCGGCTATAAGTATATCGATGTTTTTAGCCTGATCTTCGCCAAGCGTGGACAGGGCGTTAATAAAAAAATCAAAACCTTTTTCTTTTATACTGGCATATCCTAAAAACGCTATTTTCAATTTTGGGGAAGGGGCGGCCACACTCCTTTTCAGCTGATTTTCGGCCGCCTTTGTTCCTATATACGAAACGAAGAGCTTGTTTTTATCGATACCGTGTGTTTCAAAAATGTCGGCAACTCTTTTTGATACCGCAAGTACACAATCTATGTATTTATTTATAACAGATATGCATTCTTTCCGATACCTGGAATATATTTCTGCGGGACAATCCATCATAAAACTATCCAATCCTACAAATCGCATCCAATTTTCATCAGGTTCTTTCTTTAAGCGCCGCTTAATTTCACTATAAATCTTATAACCTTTTGCATTAATACATTTCAGGCATTCGGTCCCTTCCATAGTTCCGTCACATATTTTCTGATTGCCGTAATGGTAATAGTTTACCATAGGACAAATAGGAGCATAATTGTGCAACGTTAGCAGGAACTTCGTTTCGGCATACTTCTCCTTTAAAGAAAAGACATCCAGCGCCAATCCTTCAATATTGTGAAAATGAATAATATCAAATGGCCCATTATCTTCGATAAATTTATCAATTGTTTTCTTTGTTACCGACTCAGGTTCAAGCATCTTCGCCGGATTTCTAGCTATCCATCCATTCGGAGCAAATATAGGAGAGTTGACTATTTCGAAACTCTTACATTTTCCCGCCGGGTCCCGGGTCTTTTGAAGATACGTTTCTGCTGTCGAAGCATCATACGCCCAGCCGGAGGATAAAAAATAAAGCTCTATTTCTGATTCCGATATGCAAAATGAATCGATTAGATTTTTCAGATATACAGTCACGCCGCCTCCTGCTCCACCGGGATCGTCATAAGGAACCCAATTATAAAATAGGATTTTTTTCTTTTTTTCATTAACTTTATCCCTATTCAACTAATACACTCTCCTATATAGTGCAAATATAACGCGCCCGGTCCTCTGATAATTGTCCGCGGCAGTTCCTCCGTCTCAAACCGGACTCTCCGCCACTGGAGATAATCAAGAGAATAGTCAAAAAACTCGTCCAGCATCCCGGTGAAAACGGTTTTTTCAGCAATGTTCGGATGCTCCTTTATGAAGTCAAAATAGTCTGTGTTCAAAGAACCTGGCTGCCCTCCAGAAGCTTTTCTATTATCGGATTATACCCGCCAAGCAATCGGAATGCCCTGCCAGCGGTCATTGAAACATTTATTGTCGTATGTAAAGCGCAGAGGGGCAGGCGCTTGATTATAAAAGCCGGCAGCTCCCGGCAGTCCCGTCCCTACTGCTTTTCCGTATATCCTTTTATGAGCTTTTCGTAGACATCCCGTCCGGCCAGTGATATAGCCTGCTCCTCCAGGTTTTTCGGCTCAGTTATACCCGCCTCGGCAATCTGCCGGTCAATTATCTCCTTTGCCTCGGCGGGGGTCTTTATCCCTCACATTTTGCTGAAGGTGTTCATATTGAAGGGCAGATTATATAGCTCATCCCCGTAAATTGCAACGGGGGGATTTATATAGTTGTTAAACTCGGCAAACCTGTTGACATAGTCCCATACCTCCCTGTTTGAGGTATGGAAAATATGCGCCCCGTATTTATGGACGTTTGTTCCGCTTATGTTTTCGCAATACACATTGCCGCCAATATGACTTCTCCGGTCAAACCAGGCAGTGCTTGCCCCGGGCTGTCGCCTCGTGAGCGAATACTGCTCCGAACAGGCCGGAGCCGACTATGAGGTAGTTGTA
>JAAYOP010000048.1 GCA_012520295.1 Clostridiales bacterium
AGATACATGCCCCAGGTAGGATCGGTACCTGCCACATAGCCGCTCTCGCCGCCCGAATAATACTCGGCGTGAACTGCTTTTATTGCGCTCTCAACAGTCAAATCAGTTAGAGCTATAGGGGCTGCGGCAACCTCAAGATTCCCGTCCACACTGACACTGACGTATACAGTCTCACCGGCAGCCAATGCAACGGGAGCCATCGCCGCGAGTATTATCACGACAATGGCAAGTGCGAGTACTTTTTTCATCTGGGTTCCTCCTAATTTATGTACTGGTTTGATTGCCAATACCCTGCCGGGTATAGAAGCCATAACACAAACAACTGCATACGGAAGCTTATCTGGTCTTTAAAAAGCTCCATATACTCTCAATTTCCGTGGCCAAGGTTTAAAGGTTAGTTAAAAACAATATGTAAAATACGTTTGTTTATAGAGCCAAAAGTCATTGATTTAAACCGAAAGCATATATGGTTGTATTGAGGTCTCGCACAAAATCGGAGGATTAAAAATATTTAGAAAACCTTCTATATTATAATAATCTTTTATAATAAATTCATAAAAAAGAACAAACTGTTAACGACTATCGTTATGTAGCTTAGCATAAATAAAACAATAATTCAAGCATAAAATTAATGAGATTGCACAAAACAAATGTATTTTTAAGATGAAGGCGATACTAAATCGTCGACAACAACAAATACCGCTTAAGACATCAAAAGCAGCATCGTGCTGCTTTGGGTGTTTATAAAAAAAGACGCTTTGCATAAACACCTCAAAGCAAAGAATTAAACCCTCGCAGGGCACTTTGGGTGTCCTGCGAGGGTTTAACACTATACGGATATACTCTGTTTTTCGACCAAATACTACCGGATACAGTGGATACAGGTATCAAGTCTTATTCTTCTGTAAACTTACTGTCAAGCAGTCTCTGCCTTTCCGCCAAATCCTGGAGGGTTGTGTTGTCTATAACATTTTTTATAGCGTTGTCGAGCTGATTCCACAGCTCAAGAGTGGCGCATCTTTCGCTTCTTGGACATTCGTTGGGATTGTCATCCATACATGACACAGGGGCAAGACTGCCCTCGATAGTACGGAGTATCATGCCTACGGTGTACTCACAGGGCTGTTTTGCCAGCTTGTAACCGCCTTGGGAGCCGCGTATACTCTTGACAAGCCCGGATCGGCTGAGAACGGATATAATCTGTTCCAGATATTTTCCCGATACATTTTGCCTTTCCGCTATGCTTTTAATCGTTATGTACTGGCCGGTATCATCCATTGCCAAATCAATCATCAGGCGAAGAGCATAACGGCCTTTGGTTGTTATCTTCATAGCGCATCCATTCCACCGCCGCGTAATGTGCACGTTTAGTTGCTCAATCGTCTCCCTTCGCGCGGCTGGTATTAAGACGATTGTGTGATTAATGAAATTATATTTGCCATTATACCATATGAATAATATGAATTCAACCTCGAGTTATTCGGCGTATGTGTCAAGTAAACGTTGGCAAGTTTCATAACAAGGGAAATTGTTCAGAAAAGCTTGCTGAAATTAATGATGTTAACAAATGAAAGGAACAGTAATCCCCATAATTATTCTTTAATCTG
>JAAYOP010000049.1 GCA_012520295.1 Clostridiales bacterium
GTCCAACAGCTATGGAAAGCATTGAAAAGGTGCGTTAGACTTTTCAACGCTTCCCACAGCGCTACTACTACTTACCATTGACAGACTTCCTAAAAAAATGGACCATATGTTTGACAACCGCAGAATTATCGTTGGCTTTTTGTGCGGTTAAGTATTGTAAAAAAAGCTCAATGATTGTATTATGATATATTATAGATAATTGGTGTCCGCTGGATAAATGCTTTTGTAATATGCATTTGATTGACTGCCTGAATTGATTTGCGGGTATACGCCGCAATCAATTGCGCTGCAAACAGGCATTAAACAGATATAATTTTGGGGGTTGCTTTTTTTGAAGAACTTTCTGTTTTTTGAGCGCACTTTGTATTTAATTCCTTTGGAAAAGAGCTTTTACAGGTTTTGTCTTCTAGGGCAGCCATCCTTAATTAAATACTTCTTTATTCGCTTATATATAGGGTTTATGCGTTTCATCGGAGTCGCTTCGGCTGAGCGATATGCTAACCTGCGCTGGCGCTTTTTAAAAAGTGTTACAAATCTTGAGCTCAGAGCTGAGAAGTACTGGTCTTTAAACCGGCACAGGATATATGATGTGCTGAGCGGGGAAGAGAAGCTGTGGATAAGCCGCTATCCCGAGCAGGTTTTGTTGCCCTTGGCGCAAAAGCACGGGGCGCAGTTGGTTGCCAATTCTTTCGATATGATCGAAGGCAGATTTGACAGCTACCAAAGTTTCGAAGAACTTTTCAAAAAGGCAGCCAGAATCGTCCGGCCCGGCCGAGTGATTGACGGGCCCCGCAGGGCTGTCAAAACAGGACTTGAGACTTTGCATATGTTTAATGGGAAACTGTTCAGGAGCAAAACCGCATGCAGAAGATATCAGGTCCTGACAGGGATGTTTACTTTTCTGGTTTTACTCTGCATGGGTGTGGGTCTTGGACTGATGAGCATGTATTTCGGGGCTTCATATATGCTTCTTCAAATGTTCCTTAGTTATTTTTCCAAGCCTCTCATACCTGTTTTGAATATCCTGCCTGTTGTTGTCCTTGTGTTTCTGACTTACCTTATCTTCAACCGGGTGTGGCTAAGCTTTCTGACTTCCTCGGTTTTCACGATGCTTCTAACATGGATAAACTATTTTAAGCTTATGCTGAGAAACGACCCGCTCCTGGCATCGGATTTCACCCTTATATCCGAGACGGGCAAAATGCTGGACAGGTATACTCTGAACATAAACTGGAAGATAATAGTTTCAATTGTGTTTTTAGCCGCGGTAACAATTGGGGCGGCTTTACTGGTGAGGAGCAAGGTTAAATCTCTGAGGTTGAGAGTGGGAGGCATTCTGGTGGCGGTATGCCTGTGCGTGTTTTGTTATATGACCGTATATACCAGCCCGGCTGTTTACCAGAAAACAGAGAACCTGGGATTAATAAACAGATGGTCGGCTACCCAGCAATATATATCCCGGGGATTTGTATATCCCTTTATTCACAGTATTCAGACAGCTGTTGTAAAACCGCCGGATGGATATGACAAGGACAGCGCGAAGGAACAGTTTTTTGAATATGATTATGACGATATACCGGCAGGTGAAAAGGTCAATATAGTAGTCGTGATGCTGGAAGCATTCAATGACTTCACAAAATTTGACCAGATAGAGTTCAAGGAGGATGTATACGCTCCATGGCGGGAATTGAAGGAAAAATCGTATTCCGGTGAGCTAATAACCAATATCTTCGCCGGGGGGACAGTGGATACGGAGTGGTCGTTCCTTACGGGGTTCTCCGAAAACGAAAATTTTCGCTCGAATGTGAATTCCTATGTAAGATACTTCAAGGAGCAGGGCTATTATACCGAGGGGAGCCACCCGTGTTACGAATGGTTTTATAACAGGCTGAATGTAAACCAGTATCTGGGCTTTGATAACTATTACTATTATGAGAATAAATATTATGATTTATCCGGCGGTATAGCTGAGGACAAAATCCTTATACCGGAGATAATAGCTCTCTATGAGCGGCATGTGGAGAATCAGGATACCCCCTACTTCAGCTTTAACGTGACCTATCAGAACCACGGTCCCTATTCAGGCGAGACTCTGATGTATGACAGGGAATTCGTTGTGGACAAGGGTTATTCGGAAGGGACTCTGAACATTTTAAACAACTATTTCGGCGGTATTGGCGACACGTTGAAGAGAATTAAGGAGATGGCGGATTATTTTGAGGGCAGGGGCGAGCCTGTTGTTTTAATTGTCTTTGGGGACCACAATCCCTGGCTGGGTGACGAGAACAGCGTATACAAAGAGCTTGGCATTAATTTTGATTTTGACAGCCAGGAAGGCTTTATGAATTATTATTGTGCACCCTATATTATTTTTGCAAATGACGCGGCAAAGCAAGCCCTTGGAAATGACTTTACCGGAGAGGGAGAGGCCATAAGCCCATGCTTTTTAATGAACGAGTTTTTTGAGCTCTCCGGATGGGCGGGAAATGAATTTATGAAGCTGGCCAGCGAGGTCAGGGCCGTAACGCCCCTTGTCCACAAATACGGACTATATATAATTGACGGGGAACTCACGTCGGACATTCCTGAGGAAGCTTACGGATTGATGGACAAGTATAAAAAGCTACAATACTACTGGCGCTGGAACTATAAAGAGAAGTGAGCCCACCGTTTTTTAGAGGTTACGGCGATGCTTTAATACTGAAACCGGGATTGTAAAGCGGTGGGAACACTTTGCAACTCTTATCCCTGCCCTGGGCGCGGGAAGAGCATCGGATAGGGACAATCGACAGATACGTCATAAATAGGGGGAAATGACCCAATAAGTTAATGAAAATTGGCTGTCGACAAAAACGACAGCCAATGGTATAATCAGGCAGAAACACTTCGATAATGATTATGATTTACGAAAAGGATGTGATGGCGCTGGAATCTTATAAAATAAGAACACCCGAGGGCACAAGAGACAGGCTGTTTGCCGAATGTGTGGAAAGGCGCTCGGTACAGGGCGCCATGACATCTCTGTTTAAGCAAAGGGGATATCATGAAGTTATTACCCCTGAGGTTGAGTATTTCGACCTGTTTGTAAGGGCAAAAAATCCGCTGCCCCAGAAGTCGATGCTCAAGTTTGTGGACAGGGAAGGGCGGCTTTTGGTCATACGCCCGGACTGCACAACACCTATTGCAAGAATAGCCGCATCAAGGCTCAGAGATGCTGCGCTGCCCCAGCGCCTGTACTATAATCAGACCATTGTCAGAGTAAATGACACTGATACCGGAAGTGACAGTGATATAGCCCAGTGCGGTATTGAACTGATTGGCGCGCCCGGACTGAAAGGAGATATTGAGGCTGTGGCAATGGCCGTTGATACTCTCCGGGCAGCCGGAGCTGGTCATTTTTATATTGAACTGGGACATGTGGACTTTTTCGCGGGTCTTGTCGCCGATCTTGAAATTGGCAAGGACAGTATAAAGCTTTTGAAAAGCTGTATAGAGGCAAAGAACTTTACCCTGTATGAAGAGGTCATAAAAAGCATTTCAGGAAGTGATGCAGACTGCCTGAGAAGGCTCCCTTACCTGTTCGGAGGAGAGGAGATTCTGGATGAGGCCTATAATCTGACAGACAACACAAAGGCAAGGGCTGCCGTTGATTACCTGAGGAACATATATTTTGAGTTGAAGGCGGCCGGTAGAGGAGAATATCTTCGCTTTGACCTTGGCCTTGTTCAAAGCATCGATTATTACAGTGGCCTGGTTTTCAGGGGTTATGTGGAAGGTGCCGGAAATATTGTGTTGGCCGGGGGAAGATACGATGAGCTTATAGGTGATTTTGGGGCGGATAAGCCCGCAACCGGATTTGCAGTATATGTGGATAGCCTGGTTTCATGCCTGCCTCCGGTGGATATGACGATGCCTGATACTCATATCTATTATGAACCGGGTTTTCTGAGCACTGCGCTGCAGCTGCTGGATTCCCTGCCTAAAGGCACCGCCGTACTTTCACACTGCACAAGCATGTCCGAGGCAGAAAGTACCGCCAAAAATGCGGGTATAAAAAGACTTTTTATAGTCTCCGACAGCGAAATCTCGGAGGTGAGGCTCAATGCAAAATCTTAAGCTGGCTGTCACCAAAGGAAGACTCCTTGAAGACTCCATCAGATTGTTTGAGAAGATGGGGCTCGACTGCGATGAATTGAAATCACCCGGTCGTCGCCTTATCCACGGTATATCCAATTATCCCCTTGAGATTGTAATGGCAAAAGGCCCCGACGTTATAACCTATGTTGAGCACGGTGTATGCGCGATGGGTATAGTGGGAAAGGACACGATTATGGAGCAGCAGAGCTCCTTTTATGAGGTTCTGGACCTTGGATTTGGAGCCTGCCGGTTTGCCCTGGCGGTAAAAAAAGGATATGATTTTTACGGGAGCTATAAGACACGCCGGGTTGCTACAAAGTATCCGAATGTTACAAAGGGATACTTTTTATCTAAAGGGATGGATGTATCAATAATAAAAATAGAGGGCTCTGTGGAGATAGCCCCTCTTCTGGGGTTGTCGGACGGGATTGTGGATATTGTTCAGACTGGTAACACTTTGAAGGCAAACGGTCTGGAGGTAATTGACGATATTTGCCCTGTGAGCGCAAGACTTGTCATAAATACAGCGGCTATGAAGCTTTATAAGACACAGATAATTGATTTTATAGATAAATGCAAAAAAACCCTTGATCAAAAATAATTAAAATCGGGAGTATGAGATGGTCGATATCATTAAGCCGGCAAAAGGTAATGAGGCTGGCATTGTCGAAAACCTTAAAAAGCGCAACTCGGGTATCAATGCAAAAATAGAAGCTAAAGCAAGAGCCATTATGGAGGATGTGCGCAAAAACGGCTGGGACGCGGTTGTTAAATACTCACTGGAATTTGACGGCCGGGAGCCCTATGAGCTGACAAAAGAGGACATAGACCGGGCGGTTTCCGAGTGCCCTGAGGATCTTTATAAAAGCCTTGAAAAGGCGGCTTCCAATATAAGAGACTACCAAAAACGCCTGGTTCCGGAGGGCAAGGTGTGGAATGTAAAAGGCGGGGTTTTAGGACAGTTGGTCCGAGGATTGTCCAAGGTCGGTGTTTATGCCCCGGGGGGAACTGCGGCATACCCGTCTTCGGTACTCATGTGCGCTGTTCCCGCACAGGTGGCGGGAGTGGAAGAGATAATACTGGTAACGCCGCCCACCGAAAACCTGAATTGTGCGGTAATAGCCGCCGCTAAAATAGCCGGTGTCCACAGGATAATAGCCGTTGGAGGCATACAGGCTGTTGCGGCTTTAACCTTCGGAGCGGGAACAGTGCCGAAGGTGGACAAGCTGGTGGGACCGGGAAATGCCTATGTAAATGCCGCCAAAAAGCTTGCATTCGGGGAGCTGGATATTGACATGATTGCCGGACCGTCAGAGATTTTGATTATAGCCGACGGCGATGCCAACCCTGCCTATTGCGCCGCAGATATGCTAAGTCAGGCCGAGCATGACGAGCTTGCCTCTTCAATTTTGGTCACAGATTCCAATGAACTGGCGAAGGCTGTCAAGGAGCAGCTTGAAGAGCAGTTGTCTCGGCTTGAGAGAAAGGATATTATCAAAAAATCTCTTGCCAATTTCGGCGCCATTATCATATGCGAGGATATGGAAAAGGCTGTTGAAATAGCGAATATAGTAGCTCCCGAACACTTGGAGCTCCACACAGAGGATCCCTGGCAGTTGATACCGAAGATAAAAAATGCCGGTGCCATCTTCCTGGGAGAAAGCTCCCCTGAGCCACTGGGAGACTATATGGCGGGGCCTTCCCACGTGCTGCCCACTTCGGGTACGGCTCGCTTTTTCTCACCCTTGTCCGTTGAAAGCTTCTTAAAAAAGACGAGCATAATCAAATTTACCAGGACGGGGCTCAGAGAGCTTGCGGAGGATATTATGCGCCTGGCCGAATCCGAAGGTTTTACAGCCCATATGAATTCGATTGGAATTCGTTTTGAACAAAGTAAATAAGCTTTTTATGTATTATATTACTATATTCAATTTTCCTGTTATATTGCCGATAAATGGCGGAAGGGGGTCAATATGTCGAGAAAGGCCGAGATAAAAAGAAAAACAAAGGAAACGCAAATAACCCTGGCCCTTGATTTTAATTCCCGTGAGCTGTCTGTTGATACGGGTATAGGCTTTTTTGACCATATGCTGACATCCATGTTCTTCTATGCCCGAATAGGTTGTCGGATTAATGTTAAAGGTGACCGTTATGTGGATGGGCACCATACTGTAGAGGATACGGCTATCGTCATAGGACAGGCTTTGAAAATCACCCTTGGGGACAAAAAGGGGATACGCAGGTTTGCTCACTGCTATATTCCGATGGATGAAGCGTTGTGCTTTACAGCTCTGGATCTCAGCGGCAGAGCCTTTCTTAAGTTCGATGCTCCCATGCCCCAGGAAAGAATCGGTGAATATGATTCCTGCCTGACTGTTGAATTTTTCAGGGCTTTGTCAGCCAATGCCGGCATAACCCTGCATATGAAAGCGTTGTGCGGTGACAATGCCCACCATATAACCGAAGCGCTGTTTAAATCATTCGGAGTCGCGCTCAGAGAGGCGTGCCGCATCGAGGGTGACGATGTAACCTCAACAAAAGGTATTCTTGAGTAATAAACGGAGATGAAGCTGAAATGGTTATACTGCCTTCGATTGATCTGAAAGATTGTAAATGCGTAAGGCTATATAAAGGTGATTTTAAAACTGTTCATGAGGTGGCGGAGGATCCCCTTCAGGTTGCCGAAGAATTTGCCCGGGCCGGAGCTAGAATTATCCACACCGTGGATCTGGACGGGGCATTAAACGGCCGGAGAAAGAACGCGCATATAATCAGACAGCTGGCCGAAATGAGCGGCCTCAGACTGGAGATGGGCGGTGGCATAAGGTCAATGAAGGATCTTGAAGAGGTTTCCGCCCTGGGCGTTTGGCGCATGGTCATAGGCTCGGCGGCCGTAACGAATCGGGACTTTGTAGCGGATGCCGTTAAAAAATACGGCGAGGGCATTGCAGTGGGAATAGATGCCAGAGACGGCCGGGTCAGAACCCACGGCTGGACTGTAGATTCGGGGCTGGACGCTTTTGAATTTGCCCGTGAGATGGAACAGCTGGGTGTGAAAACAATAATATACACTGACATAGAAACCGATGGGACCCTGTCAGGTCCGCCTATTGACAACATTAAGAAGCTGAGAGCTCAGCTTGGATGCCAGCTGATTGCCAGCGGGGGAGTGGCTTGTCTTGAGGACATAGCTGAGCTGAAAAATGCTGGAGCTGACGGTGTTATTATCGGCAAGGCATATTACGCCGGTAGGATTGACATTAAAAAAGCCATTGAGCTGGGGGAATCGTAATGCTTCCTAAGAAAATCATAGCTTGTTTGGACGTAAAAGACGGGAGAGTTGTAAAAGGCGTTAACTTTGCCGGCTTCAAAGATGCCGGAGATCCCGTGGAGCTTGCCTGCTACTATTCTGAGCAGGGAGCCGATGAAATTGTTTTTTTAGACATAACCGCAACCCTGGAAAACCGTGACACGGTTGCTGATTTGGTTCAAAGGGCGGCAAGCCGGATATCTGTGCCCCTTTGTGTTGGCGGAGGCATCCGAAGTGTAGAGGATTTTCAAAAGCTGCTGGATGCGGGAGCAGACAAGATATCTGTTAATTCCGCTGCCGTTCGGGATAAAACGCTTATTGCCCGAGCCGCTGAAAAATTT
Source organism: Clostridiales bacterium (assembly GCA_012520295.1). Lineage (GTDB taxonomy): Bacteria > Bacillota > Clostridia > Oscillospirales > Oscillospiraceae > JAAYOP01. Next base: position 7,789 of record JAAYOP010000049.1, read on the forward strand.
GGGAGCCAATGTGTTGTTGTGGCTATAGATGCCAGGGCCGAGGCCAGCGGTGGCTATGAAGTTTATATAAACGGCGGTAAGGTGAATACAGGAATTGATGTGATGAACTGGGCAATCGAGGCAGAAAAGCTGGGGGCAGGAGAGATTTTACTTACATCCATGGATGCCGACGGGACTAAAGCAGGCTTCGATGTGCAGATGGTGCGGGCCGTAGCGGACGCGGTTAAAATTCCATGCACGGCGAGCGGAGGCGGCGGAAGCCTAGAGCATTTTGCCGAGGTTTTTGAAAAAGGGCATGCGGACGCGGCTCTGGCGGCCTCCCTGTTCCACTTCGGCGAACTGACCGTGAAAGAGATAAAGGAATATCTCATGGAAAGAGGCATAACAGTCCGTTAGGACATTGGGGAAGAAATGGATGGTTCATAATGTATGTGGATATGTCAAAACTATTTGAAAAAAGTGAGCTGATACCCTGCATAGCTCAGGACATCAGAACCATGGAGGTTTTGATGCTTGGTTATGTAAACCAAGAAGCTGCTGAGCTGACAATAAAAACAAAGACCGCATGGTTTTGGAGCAGGAGCAGAGGGAAGCTCTGGAATAAGGGAGAGACCTCCGGTAACTATCTGCATGTTGAAAAGGTTCTGGCCGATTGTGATTGGGATACCCTGCTTCTCCTCTGTCGTCCCGATGGACCGGCATGCCACACGGGGAAAAGCAGCTGCTTTTTCAACAGGCTCCCACTCGGAGAGGACAGCGGAACTTGAAAGCCACCTCGCTTTGAAGGGGAATAGAAAATTCTGAAAGGACTTGTTTTAGGATTATGCAGGATACACTGAAGGCTCTGTATGAAGTGGTTTTAAATCGGAAAAAAGAGCCGTCTGAAGGTTCGTATACCCGTTATTTGTTTGATATGGGGCTTGATAAAATACTCAAAAAAATAGGCGAGGAATGTGCCGAAACAATTATTGCCGCGAAAAACGACAATAATGAGGAGACAGTATATGAGATATGCGACCTTATATATCATCTCATTATATTGATGGCACAAAAGGGAATAGCTTTGGAGGAAGTGACCAGGGAACTGGAAAAAAGGAGCAAAAAAACCGGCAACCTGAAGAAAATCAAGGTTACCGATAAAAATACATGATTTAAAATAAAATTAAATAATGTCCACTGAACAAATGGGTTTTACGAAACCCATTGCAAAAGCAAACCTGTTTTGCCCGCTTCAGATACATTGACTGACTGTCTGAATGGATTTGTGGTCATTCTCCGCAAATTCATAAACAATTCAAAAACACCGTCAAAGTATTGCTGTTGTTGCGTTTTTGAATTGTTCAGTAGGTGCTAAATAAGAAGTCTATGTTCCTCTTCACCCGCATACTATTGTCTGAACATAAAAATAAAGTAAAATAGGGTATTATTTGGATGGGGATTATTAAATGAAAGGGAAACATCAAAAGAAAATACCTTTAGTTAAGAAACTTGCCGTGGCTTTTCTTATAACGGGCATTGTAATGGTAATAACGGCTTTTGCGCTGGAAGCCAGATATATTCCCTGGGGGAAACTCTTTGGCACTGCAAGCCAAAGTGAGGATTCCATACCGGACCCCACTCCTCCGTCTGTTATTATAAGCACATTGGCACCGATTACAAACACTCCCGCCCAACCCACACCCTCTGCTACTCCTCCGGTTGAGAGTGCCGAGCCGGAGGAAACCGAAGAGGTTGAAGAAATGCCTCAATTGGAATACCTGGGTATACTGAAAATACCGGTTTTAAATGTGGCTCAAAACCTGTACTCAGGCTCCGGAATGGATGAGATGAAATACGGTGTGGGCCATGTAACAGGTACCGCCATGCCTGGAGAAAAGGGCAACTGCGCTATTACGGGTCACAGGCCGTATCCCTTCAGATATCTTGATACTCTGGATGAGGGAGACAACGTAATTGTTAAAATCGATGATATAGTGTATACATATAAGGTGTATGAGAGCTTTGATGTTCTTCCCGAGGAGACATGGGTCCTTGACAATATTAAGGGGGAGGACTATACCCTGACCCTGATAACCTGTACACCGTATATGGTTTCAAGCCACAGGCTGATAGTCAGAGCCAGACTCAGCGATATAGACGGCTTGACTCCGGCAGAGTATTACGGTGAAGAGGTGGAAGAGCCTCCGGAGACAGATGGCGATGAAGTCAGGAATGAGGAATGGGATGGCGCCGATGCTCCGGAAGATACCGAAGCTCCGGAGAGCGCTGAAGATCCGGAAGTAACACCGGAGCAAACACCGGGTGAAAACGAGGAGGGGGAAGCTGAAACGGAAGAGCCTGCCGATATAGACCCATCCCAGGATACAGAAGCACCGGAGAAGACGGAGATACCCCAGGAGACAGAAGAGGCCCGGGAGACGGAGATACCCCAGGAAATAGAAGAGCCTCAGGAGCCGGACTCATCCCGGGATGCGCAGGAGCCTCAGGAGACAACGGATATATCCCAGGAGACTGATGCTTTGCAGCAGCCGGATGAAACCGATGTGTCCGCCCAGATGGCCTGAACCGGCAAATAAGGAAAATGTATTATTGCAAACAAAACCGGGTTATAGTCGGGATATTCAAGTACAAAAACAAAAGACGGCAACCGAAATATCCGGGAGCCGTCTTTTAATGAGACTTAAGTTTATTATGTACTATTTAGCAGTGAGTTTTTTCCTGACTGAATACAGCAAAGCGCCTGCAAGAATAAGACAGAAGCCTATGATGCCTATTATTGAAGATGAGGATACGCCGCCGGTCTGGGGAAGAACCTCATGTTGCTCCGAAGGAGCTTCGGGCTCGGCGGGGGGCTCTTCCACGGGGGGTCCCTCCACGGGAGGCTCTTCAACTTCTACAACGGGAGGCTCTTCCACAGGAGGCTCTTCCACAGGAGGCTCCTCCACGGGAGGCTCCTCCACGGGAGGCTCCTCAACAGGGGGCTCTTCGGCAACAGGTTCGGGAACGCCCACAAAGATGGCTGCCATGCCTCCCACTGCTACTATGCCGCTCTCAGGCAATGACAGTGTGATGACACCGTCTGCATCTGTTGTGCCCAGAGAAGCGCCTGTTATCGGATCTGTGACCTCAGCGTTTGCGAAGGGTGAAGTTGAATAAGAAAATGTTGCAAAGTCAAATAGCCAGGTAACTGCCGTTACTGTTGCTGTGTTGCCGGAAACGGTGGCAGTAAGAGCGACTGGCGATTTAGACGAATCGCTGGATGTACACAGTACAATATTGTCTCCATTGGCCACAGGAGCCTGATTTGCGGATGCAGGTACTGCGGGGTCAGCACCAAGTGGTGCGTTGTTGAGGACGACGTAGGGAGTTGTGGCAATGCCCCAAGCTTCGGTTATGAAGTATCCCCACATTGGATCGTCGCTGGCCACATAACTGCTCTCGCCCCCTTCAAAGAACTGGGCGTGTGCGGCTTTGAGGACCGCGTCGACAGTCGGCTCACTGACCGTAATGGGCTGCGCGGCGACTTCAAGTACCCCGTTAACACTGGCGCTGAAAAACACTGTTGTATCTGCTGCAAATGCCACGGGAGTCATCGCTGCCAGTAAAATTACGGCAATGATGATTGCTAGAAATTTCTTCATCTTGTTACCTCCTATATGGTTTTAAAAACTTTTTCCTGCACGGTGCTCACAGGTATATAGGTATATGGGCAAATGTTTTTGCGGAGGAAAATGATTCCTATATACCCTATATATACGTATAATCAATATTTAACAACTTGTCAATACAGTTTTTAAACAATGTTCATATACATATGTGTAATAGCCTTCATTCCTTTTGTTCATAACAGACAAAAAGCAGACAATATGGAGCTTTTATTTGGGTGTCTGAAATGAGTTACATACATAAACATACTCACAGTGAAAGGAAAGAAGAAATATGTAAACCACGTCAGAAATAAAAAAAGCGCGCTGAAACGCTTGTCACAAATCGTTTGAGCACGCTGAATAATTATTTTTCTGATATCGGCTTGGCCTTCTGCTTTTTGTGCTTTGCCTTTCCCTGAAGCTCCGGAACAGGGGGAACCCGGTTATTCGGAAAACGCGGTTTGTGATTGCTTTCCGTTCCATGAGGGTCCTGGGGGTCAGGGCGCCGCATTCCCGCTTTTGCCATTCGGCTAACCTCCTTGAACATACATCAGAAGTATGCTTAAATATGCAAAAAATATACGAAAAGCGAACAGCAGTTATTTCTTGTATTATCTCCCCTGCTTCAGACACAATTAATATCTCCAAAATCCCGTTAGAATATTGCGCTGTATGGCTATTTTGCTTTATTATGAAAAGCGTGGATAGTAAAAATAATGCCTACTGAACAAATACGTTTTGCGAAACGCATTTGCAAAAAGAGCAAATTTGCTCTTTTTGACGGGCAAAACAAACCTTTTTTGCCCGTTTCAGATGCATTAATATAGGATTGGAAATGAATAAAGAGGTGAATGGATGAGCATTAGAGTGGGAATATGCGGCCACGGAAATCTGGGCCGCGGAGTAGAGCATGCCATTATGCGCTGCGACGACATGGAGCTGGTGGCTATATTTACCAGGAGGAATCCTTCCCAGGTAATTCCTGTAACCCAGGGAGCCAGGGTGATCCATATCGCTGAGGTTTTGGATATGAAGGCTCAAATTGATGTTATGGTATTATGCGGCGGAAGCGTTACGGATTTGCCGCAACAGACACCCGAGTTTGCAGAGCATTTTAATGTTGTGGACAGCTTTGACACCCATGCGGATATCCCGGCACATTTTGAGAAGGTTGATGCTGCCGCAAAAAGGGGAGGGCGCAGCGCAATAATATCCGCAGGCTGGGATCCGGGCTTATTTTCATTAAACCGCATGATGTCAAATGCGATACTGCCTGACGGCTGTGACTATACTTTCTGGGGAAAGGGCCTAAGCCAGGGACATTCGGATGCAATACGCAGGATACCCGGAGTAGTCGATGCAAGGCAGTATACCGTTCCGATTGAAAGTGCCCTGCATTCTGTCAGAAGCGGTGAGAATCCATACCTGACCCCAAGGCAGAAACACAGGAGAGAATGCTATGTAGTCGCCCAGGAAGACGCTGATAAGGAGAAAATCAGGCAGGAGATTGTCAATATGCCCAATTACTTTTCCGATTACGACACTTCGGTGACCTTTGTGACCCGGGAAGAGCTGCTTAGAGATCACAATGAGATGCCCCATGGGGGATTTGTGATAAGAAGCGGAAAAACCGGCGACGCTCCCAATGGCCATATTATTGAGTACAGGCTCAAGCTGGATTCCAATCCTGAGTTTACGGCCTCAGTATTGGTCGCCTATGCAAGGGCAGCTTACAGGCTGAACAGGGAAGGGGAATACGGCTGCAGGACCATATTTGACATTCCGCCGGCTTATATCAGCCCCCTGAGTGAAGCGGAGCTCCGAGAGAGATTTCTATGAAAACTGACGGCTATTTAAAGGAAGTAAATATCAAGTATGATATGCCCACGGCCGATGATGCGATACGCAGGATAACATACAATATACGAAACGGGAAGGCACTGGGAGCCGCGGCAATTAAAATCATACATGGCTACGGCTCTACCGGAAGAGGCGGAAAGATACGCACAGAGACCCATAAGTATCTGGAAAGACAGAAGCGAGCCGGCTTTATCCGCGACTTTATTCCCGGAGACAGGTTTTCCATATTTGACCCTTCAACCTTACAGGCATTCAAGCATTGTAGTCAGCTGAGAAAGGATCCGGATTTGGAAAAGCACAATAACGGGATAACTATTGTATTGCTGTAGCGGAGCATAATCAGAAAAAGAGGAGTTTCGTTGTCAGGGCAGCAGTGACCACGCAGATAAAATCGGCTGTAAGAGCGGCAGGAACTGCATATCTGGTGCGCTTTATTTTTGCCGCTCCAAAGTAGACGGCAATAGCATAAAAGGTTGTTTCCGTGGAGCCCAGCATTATGGCGGCGGTACGTCCGATAAGGGAGTCGGGTCCGTGGCGGTTTATCAGCTCGGAGCCTACGGCCAGCGCTCCGCTGCCGCTCAGAGGCCTTAGAAGCACCAGCCCCGCAATCTCGGGTGGGATACCGAAAAAATTGAATACGGGTGTCATAGCGGATGTGAAAGCATCCAGAGCCCCGGATGCTCTGAGCATATAATAAGCGCTCAGCAGCGCTATAAGAGCCGGAAATATGCCAATGACAACCTTACCGCCGTCACTTATTCCCGAGATGAGGGATGAATAGACGTCAGTTTTCCTGGATAAAGCAACTATGGCCGTTCCGGCAATTATCAGAGGTATTACTATTCCGAAAGACATATGTCATCCCTTCCATATTCGTCTTAAAAACCGGGCGGACATTAAGCCTGCCGTAACCGATATTACTGAGGTTATCCACACGGCAGGCAGAATGTCAAAAGCGGATGCTGCGCCGGCAGCCCCTCTGACTGCGCATATTGTCGCGGGAATAAGCTGTATAGAGCTGGTGTTGAGCACTACCAGCGTGCACAAGTCATCGCCGGCAACGTCACCTCTTCCTTTTAGAAGGGTTGCCGCGCGAATTCCGGCGGGTGTTGCCGCATTACCCAGACCGAGAAAGTTCGCGGAGACATTCAGCGACAAGGCATCCAGGGCTTCGTTATTCTTCGCTGCTGAAGGAAACAGCATGACAAGGGGGCGCCGCAAAAGCTTTGTGAGGCCGGCCAGAATCCCAGAGCTTCTCATAACCTCCATTATCCCGGACCATAGGCAGATTGCACCCCCTATGCCGAGACAGAGCTTTACTGCCTCAGTTGCACCCTCCAGGGCAGCTGAGCTTACCGCATCGATATTACCGCTGAGAATTCCGAAAACAAGAGATACCATAACCATAACGGTCCATATCCAGGCCATGGCCATATGAAAAACCCCCAGTTTACTCAGTGGTACATAAATCGCAGGCGTTGGCGGCACAGCAAAAATAAGTGTTAAAATTGCCTGCTTGTACAATAATATTTATGAAAAAGAAATAATATGCTTGATAACATATATTATAAAAAATATAAAGAAAAGAGAAATAATGTTTGCGTGCTTGTATAGTGTACAATGATATGGTCTAAAAAAAGAAGAAGCTGACCCCTAACTGTGGTAAAATGGTAAGTGCTAACAAACCAATCACAGAAAGGGATAGCTTCTATGAAAAGAATAGCACAAAAA
>JAAYOP010000050.1 GCA_012520295.1 Clostridiales bacterium
TGTCCAACAGCTATGGAAAGCATTGAAAAGGTGCGTTAGACTTTTCAACGCTTCCCACAGCGCTACTACTACTTACCATTGACAGACTTCCTAAAAAAATGGACCATATGTTTGACAACCGCAGAAAGGCTTTTTTCACTCAGGTTTTTTAGCCCGATATCAGATTATCAGGACAAATTGCCTTTATCACACAGGCCTCTGAAAAACTTCATCCTTGGCAGCGCATACATAAGGGGAAGGCCCAGCAGGTACAGCACTCCCAGCTGCCCTGCAGCTACCTGCAGTCCGTATATCAAATAAAACCTCCAGAAGTCCCCCGGATTTAGCGTATAGGCCAATACGGCGCCAATGACCAGGCCGTTTACTATAACCGGCGGCAGGCAGGCCAGCCATTTGGTTTTTATTTTCATTGTCATCACTGCCGCCAGCAAAGTGGCCAGGGAACCGAAAATCACGTCAATTATCCCCAAGCCCCCCAACAGATTTGACAGCAGACAGCCCACAAAAAGACCCGTGACGGATTCCGGGAAAAAATACGGGAGAATACACAGGACCTCCGACACTCGAAACTGGAGGGCCCCGAAGCTTATGGGAGCCAGCAAAACAGTGAGAGCAAAGTATCCTGCGGCGACTACTCCCGCTATTGTCAGTTTTTTTGTGTTTGCCCACATATGCTCATCCCCCTTTATTTCTGATTGAATACCGGCACCCACAGTAGTTTTGCCTGTATATGTCATACATTGCGCACAGCTCTATGGATCTTTTATATCCATCCCTTTTTTTGAAATCGGAGGGCAAAAATCTCACGCCGTATTTTTGCGCCAGCTCCCCACCCCCTTCATTTATCATCCGGGCATTTTTATAGGGGCTGATGGAAAGAGTGGTACAGAAATAGTCAAAGCCTTTGGATGCGGCGACTTTCGCCGTTTCCTCCAGTCTCATGCCTATGCACGCCCGGCACCGGTCGCCCCCCTCCCGCTGCTCTTCCAGGCCTTTTACAGCCCTATCGAACTGAGGAGGCTCATATTCTCCTATACTCAGTGACACTTCCCCTTTCAGGGGCATTTTGTCAAGCAGCTTCTCCAGCTCCTCCAGACGCTTTTTATACTCCTCAGGAGGATAAATGTTGGGGTTAAAAAAGAAAACCGTTATATCAAAATACCCGGTAAGATATTCCAGCACATAGCTTGCGCAGGGTGCGCAGCATACATGAAGAAGCAGCTTCTTCCGGCTCTTTTCCATATCAAGGGTCCCTATAACCTCATCCAGCTGTTTTTGATAGTTCTCAGCCACTTCAATCCCTCCGAATGTGATAATATATTAACATACATGGCTTCATTTTCAAGACTCACGTATAAAACTTTACATTCTTCCCCTTGAAATAGTATGGCTAAAGATGTAATATGTACCGGTAATAAGCGTAAAATATGCATAAAAAGCAAACATAAACATGATACCCGGGTCATCATGTTTATGTTTTGCTGCGCTTACCCATATGGATTTAGATGGATTTGGAGGGAGCCGGGCATTGATTTCTTTGGCGAATGCACTGCTTAATATCCCGGATTTCAAGCAGCTGATAAACAGAATAGACGGTGGCGGCTGTCCGGTGCTCTTCAGCGGACTTGGCAGCATACACAAGGCCCATATGATAAGCGCCCTGCGCAAGCTGACGGGCAGGCCTGTTCTTGTCGTTTGCGGCGACGAGCTTGAGGCAGAGCGGATGCAAAGCGACATTGCCTCTCTGACCGGCGAAGATACCCTGCGCCTGGTTGCCAGAGAGTTTACCTTCTATAATGCCGAAAGCGTTTCCCGCCAGATAGAACATGAAAGGATTAAGACTCTTCATATGATGGCATCCGGTCAGGCAGGTATTGTTGTGGCCACTCCTGACGGGATTATGCAGAGGACCATGCCCAAATCTGTGCTTCAGGAGGCCGGGTTCGTTTTAAAGCTGGGAGACAGGGTCCCCCTTGACCGGGTGGTGGACCAACTGCTCCTGTGCGGATATAAACGCACAGAGCAGGTGGAGGGCATTGGTCAGTTTGCTAAACGGGGCGGAATCCTCGACTTTTTTTCTCCCGCCTGTCCTTACCCGGTCCGCTGTGAGTTTTTTGGGGATGATGTGGACTCAATGGGCTTTTTTGATATTGAAAGCCAGCTCAGAATAGAGAACATCACCTCCGCCTCAATTCTGCCTGCGGCAGAAAGCCTGGCCAGCCTTTACCCGGGCAGCGTGGAAGGCTTTATAGAAGAGTTAAAGGAGCTGCTCCTAACCCTGGGCAGGAAAAAGAATACCGGTAAGGCTCTGCTGAATAATCTGGAGTCCGACATAGAATACCTGTCCAACCGGCTGAGCTTCTCGGCAGCGGACAAATATATGAATACTCTTTACCGGCAGCTGAAGACCGGTGCAGATTATATTCAGCCCGAAGGGATTGTAGTACTGTGCGAGCCGGCCAGGCTAAGTGAGCGGGCAAAGAATTACACCTGGCAGCTCAATCAGGATATCGAAGCCCTGCTGGAAAACGGAAGCATCGAGGGAAGCCTCGCTGTCTTTTACCGCCAATGGGATGAGTGCTGCGAGCTTCTGAGGGATAACCCCGTAGTTATGATGGACAGCTTCCGCGGCAGCTCATATCCCCTGGCGCCCAGGGCCCTGCTGGACATCACGGCAAAGCAGCTGCCCTCCTTCGGCGGCAGTTTGGATACGGCTGCGGGAGATATAATCCATTATTTAAAGGACGACTACAGGATAGTTGTCTTCTGTGCCGACAAAAGAAAGGCCGGAATACTTAAAGAGCATCTTGAAAGCATCGGCGTTCCCTCTTCTCTGGATTACAGCCTTACAGACCTTCCGGAGGAAGGGGCATGCCTGATCAGTGTGGGCGCAATATCAGCGGGCATGGAGTATCCCGCTCTGAAGCTGGCTGTTCTCACCGAAAGCTATATACCAGCCCCCGTCAGTCTGAAAAGTGTTTCAAGAAAAAGAAAATCCAAAAACCGCGAAAAGCTCCAAAGCTATTCTGACCTGTCTCCCGGTGATTATGTGGTCCATGAGCATCACGGCATTGGCCGGTTCCTGGGTATTTTTAAATTGCCCGTGGACGGAGTTGAGAAGGACTATATAAAAATTGCATATTCGGGAACAGACAGCCTTTATGTTCCGGCAACCCAGCTGGATTTGGTCTCAAAATACATCGGCGGCAGCGAAGACCACAAAGTGAAGCTCAGTAAGCTGGGAGGTACGGACTGGCAAAAAACCAAAGCAAAGGCAAAGGGCGCAGTTAAGGAGCTGGCAAAGGAGCTTATCCGCCTGTATGCCGAGCGAAGCAGAAGACCCGGGTACGCCTTTTCGCCGGATACCACATGGCAGAGAGAATTTGAGGACAGCTTTGAATACACGGAGACTGAAGACCAACTCCGGGCGGTTGAAGAAATCAAGGCGGACATGGAAAAGCAGGTACCCATGGACAGGCTTTTATGTGGCGATGTGGGCTACGGCAAAACAGAAGTGGCGTTTCGGGCGATTATGAAATGTGTCATGGACGGTAAGCAGGCCGCCATACTGGTTCCGACAACTGTTTTGGCCCGGCAGCACTATATAACCGCCGTAAAGCGGTTTGCAAAATATCCGGTAAAAATCGATGTTTTAAGCCGCTTTAGAAGCAACGCCCAGATCAGGCAGGCTCTTAAAAATTTGAAAACGGGCAATACTGATATCATCATCGGCACCCACAGGCTCATTCAAAAGGACGTGGTATTCAAGGATCTGGGCCTTCTGGTAGTGGACGAGGAGCAGCGCTTCGGTGTTTCACACAAGGAACGCCTCAAGGAGCTGGCACGGCAGGTGGATGTGCTCACCTTGTCGGCAACCCCCATCCCCCGGACCCTGAATATGGCCTTGTCCGGTCTCCGGGATATGTCTTCAATAGAGGAGCCCCCCTCCGGGAGGCACCCGGTTCAGACCTATGTGCTTGAGCACAACTGGTCGGTACTTCACGACGCAATCCGGCGCGAAATCTCCCGGGGTGGGCAGGTGTATTATCTCCATAACCGGGTTGAAACCATTGACAGAACAGCCGCTAAGCTCTCCTCCTTACTTGGGAGCAGCGTTTCCATTGCCGTCGCTCATGGGAAAATGGACGAGGAACATCTCAATGAGGTTATGGATAGAATGGTCGCCGGTGAAATTCAAGTCCTTGTATGCACTACTATAATTGAAACCGGAATAGATATCCCGAATGTGAATACTCTTATCATAGAAGATGCGGACAGACTGGGTCTCGCCCAGCTCCATCAGTTAAGGGGCCGGGTGGGTCGAAGTCCCCGCCACGCCTTTGCCTATTTTACCTTCCGGCGCGGCAAGATACTGACGGAAATAGCATCAAAGAGGCTGTCGACCATCCGGGAATTTGCGGAGTTCAACTCCGGCTTCAAGATAGCCATGCGTGACCTGGAAATCCGCGGCGCCGGAAATCTTCTGGGAGCGGAGCAATCAGGCCATATGCTCAGCGTAGGTTATGATATGTATCTCAAGCTTCTGGAAGAGGCCGTTCTGGAGGAAAAGGGCGAAAAGCCAAAGGAGCGCACCGAGTGCTCCGCTGACCTGACGGTTTCCGCTAACATCCCCGAAAGCTATGTGGAATCCCCCGAGCTGAGGATGGATTTATACCGCCGCATAGCCCTGATAGAGAACGAGGAAGACGCCGAGGATATGACAGACGAGCTTATCGACCGCTTCGGCGAGCCTCCAACGAGCGTCATCACCCTGATACATGTGGCACTGCTCAGGGGAGAAGCCGCCCAGGCCGGTATTCAGGAGATAACACAAAAAACGGGCAGACTCTATTTCAAACTGAGAGATTTTGATATGCCCCGGATTGCCTATCTTTATAACATGCCGTCCTTTACCGGCCGGATTAAGGTGGAGGCCGGTACAAGTCCTGCCATCAGCCTGAAGCTTAAAGGCCCGAATACTGTTGATGAAGCCGTGAAATTCGTAAGAGCCTTCAAATCCACCGAGACCATAGTATCGCAAGAACAGTAATAACGTGCCCGGCAGCTCTTCCGGCCGTTTCCCCATATAATCATGATTTAAGGAGACAAACATGACAAAAAACAAACCATTTTCTCAGATAAAAGCGGCTTGTCTGGCAGCAATACTGCTTGTGGCTATGCTGCTGACCGGATTTTTATCGGGCTGCCGCCAGAGAGGCGAACAGATGCCCTCACCCACAGCCAGCCAGACTGTTTCGGAAACCACCCCTTCCGGGACCTCCGGATTAAGGGATGACACTCTGGTATTCACGGTGGACGGCAGGCCTGTCTACTGGGATGAGCTCAATTACTGGCTTTTCAGCGCTCTTCAGTATATAGGCAAGGACCCGGGCGGCAATATAGACTGGACGGAGACCTATGAGGGCCTGCCTCTTTCTGAATATATAATGTCCGAAGCGCTGGAGGCCGTCAGAATGTATAAGACGGTTGAGGCCAAGTGCGAAGAGCTATCCGTTGTCCTGTCAGAAGAGGACAAGGCAAATATCGCCTCAGTTCGCGACAGTGGCATTGCCCAACTGGGAAGCGAAGAGGAGTATTTAGATTTCCTGAAAGAAAACAAGCTGAATGAAAAGCTTATTGAGTATATCTATTCCGTTTCCTATCTGCACAACAACCTGTTTGTTGAGATGTTCGGTGAAAACGGCTCAAAGGTATCCGATGAAGACGCTATTGCCTTCGGAGAAGAAAACGGCTATTGCAGGGCAAAGCATATTCTTATTAAGACAGTTGATGAAACAGGAAACCCTCTCAGCCAGAATCAATTGGAAAAGAATCGGGAAAGGCTACAGGGTATTCTGGAGGATATCAAGGCAGCACCGGACGCGCAGGCGAGATTTGACCAGCTTATGAATGAGAGCAGCGAAGATCCGGGAAAGGAAGCCTTTCCCGATGGCTATCAGTTTGATGCGGATACGATTAATTTTGACAAGAGCTTTCTAAAGGAAGCTACCTCCCTTCAGGCCGGCGGCATATCCCAGGATATCATCGAGATGGAGGGTATGGGCTACACCATTCTGATGCGACTGCCCCTTGACCCGGATCTGACCATGGTAGACAGTGGCACCAGTCTGCGCAGCATGTCGGCAGCCACACGTTTCCAGACTCTTCTTGAGTCCTGGGCACAGGAGCGGGAGATTGCTTACGAGGATGTGTTTTACACAATTAAGCCTGAAAACCTGTTCGGAATACAGGAAGCCTAGACAATAAAAGCGTGTCTGCCGGCGCAAGACACGCTTTTATTATCTGTCAATTTTTCTGTGTTTTCTATGTTCAGATGGCGCTGCCAGGATTTAACCTATGCCATTCCCTGAAAAAGCGGTATAATATAAGCTATCTGACGTGTATTTCAGTTGCTTTTTTCAAATTGGATTCCTTCTTCCTGGAAGCCGCTCCTCGCTTAACGCCGGATTTCTTAAGATAGGCGGCCCAATATCCAAGCCCCACAAGCCCGGCTCCTCCGATTATATTTCCAATTGTAACGGGCAGAAGGTTTTTTGCAAATATGCTTCCCCAATAAACTGTCCCGGAAGCTATTTCGTATTTACCCTGGGCGAATATGGCCGCCGTCAAATAGTACATATTGGCTACACTGTGCTCATAGCCACACAGAATAAAAAGCATAATTGGAAGATATAAAGCGGCAATCTTCCCTCCTGCCGTTTTTGCTCCAAGGGTCATCCAGACGGCAATACAGACCAGAAAATTGCACAATATACCTTTAAGTACTGCGCTGCCAAAGGACATGGATACCTTTGCCTCTGCGGTTTTTACAGCACTTTCTGCCAGTCCCCCTATCATCCCGAAAACATTGCCGTATACAACAAGGAGGGCTATTAAGACCGAACCTATAAAGTTTCCCACATAGAATATAACCCAGCTCTTGAGCATGGCGCTCAGAGTAATCCTTTTTTCAAGCACCGGGATAATCATCAGGTTGTTTCCCGTAAACAGCTCGCTTCCCGCTATCACAACCATCGCAAGTCCGGTAGGAAACACCAATCCTTGCAATAATTTGGCAATTGATTTCGATTCGACCGTTACACCTATAACAGTGGCCCCGACCGCCGCCAGTGCAATAAACGCCCCGGCAAAAACTGCCAGGATCAACGCTCTGTAAACAGGGTTTTTGCTTTTATTCTCACCTATGTCTATGTAGTTATTTGCTATTTCTGCAGGGGAATACATTTATCTTTCCTCCAGTACCATAGTTGTATAAAACATTATTAATATTATTTTGACATATGTGAATAATCTTGTCCAATGTTATTTAAAATGAAAAACTGACAATATATGTCTACTTTTTGTCTATATTGCTTAAAAGGTGCACGTTATTCTTATTAATTCAGGCTTTAACACCTACAAGCAATGACAGTTATTTTGATTGCAGTATAAAATCATTCATATCGATTTTATATATAGAGCATGGTTTTATTGTATTGGCAACACTCTGTTTACATGTTTTCAATTTTTGAGCATATGAAAATTAAGATAAATAATATATTCTTTTGAGTGTTCCTGATATATAATTAAAGTGAACGGGTTCTGGATTTGAAGCCATTAAAACAATTAACTGAGAAAGGGCGATGATTCTGTGAATATAGAATTGGACGCAAGCAAATGCTGCTGCGCACAGGAAAAGGACGAACAGAAGTACAAAAGGTTTGATTCTGTAATTTCCGGGTATAAAGATAAGGAAGGCAATCTTATTCAGATTCTTCATTACGCTCAGGGGATTTTCGGCTGCATATCTCCTGAGCTTCAGGAGTATATCGCTGAAAAGACCGGCATTCCGGTTTCCAAAGTTCACGGGGTTGTTACTTTCTACGCCCATTTCAGCACTGAACCTAAGGGTGAACATATAATTAAGGTATGCATGGGAACCGCATGCTTTGTCCTAGGAGCAAAGGATATAGTCGATGCTCTTTCGGACAAGCTGGGTATAGGCGTAGGAGAAACCACAAAGGACGGCAAATACACACTGGAGGTTACAAGGTGCATAGGCGCCTGCGGCCTGGCACCGGTTATGACCATAGACGATGTCGTTTATCAGCAGGTGGATAAGAAGAAGGTAGAGCAAATTCTGAATAACGAAGAGGTAAAAGAGCATGAGTGATAAAGTATTTATAAAATCGGCCGATGATCTGGAACTGGTCAAGGACGCTTTTTTAAAGAGGCTACATAATTACAAATACAGGGTGCTGGTATGCTCCGGGGGCGGATGTGTATCGGCTAATTGTCACGCAGTTAAAAATGCCCTTTTGCAGGCGATAAAGGACAATGGTATTGAAGATCAGGTTTTGGTCTCGGAAACAGGCTGTATAGGTACCTGTAATCTGGGCCCGGTTATGGCAGTTATGCCTGAAGAGGTATTTTATACAAAGCTTACCCCTGCCGATATTCCGGCAATTGTAAAAAGCCATCTTGTTGACGGGAATATATGCCAGGAAAACACCTATTATGACATAGCGCTGCAAAAAAGGGTATCCCGTCTCAAGGATATAGAGTTTTTCAAAAACCAGGTCAAAATAGCTCTCAGAAACTGCGGAAGCATCGACTATTCCTCAATTGAAGAATACATTGCAAATGACGGTTATATGGCCGCAGCCAAGGCCCTGGGTGAGATGACCAGGCAACAGGTTATAGAGGAAGTTACAAATTCCGGCCTCAGGGGCAGAGGCGGAGCCGGTTTTCCCACAGGCATCAAATGGAAAGCAGGCTACGAGGCTGACGGCGACGAGAAGTATATCGTCTGCAATGCCGATGAGGGCGACCCGGGCGCTTTCATGGACAGGAGCATAATTGAGGGGGACCCCCACTCAATTATCGAAGGGCTTATGATTGGAGCGTATGCTATCGGCGCCAAAAAAGGCTTTGCCTACATAAGGGCCGAGTATCCGCTGGCTATCGAAAGATTTAATGCCGCTCTTGCACAGGCGCGTGAAATGGGAATTTTGGGTGAAAACATATTTTCAAGCGGCTTTAACTTCGACATCGAGGTCAGAATTGGCGCAGGCGCCTTTGTCTGCGGTGAGGAAACCGCTCTTATGGCCTCCGTTGAGGGAGGCAGGGGCGAGCCAAGACAGAAGCCCCCTTTCCCTTTCCAAAAGGGCCTGTTGGGAAAGCCAACCATCATAAACAATGTGGAGACCCTGGCGAACATCCCGCCTATTATTTTTAAAGGCAGCCAGTGGTATGCAGGCTTCGGTACGGAAAAAAGCAAGGGCACAAAGGTCTTTGCCCTGGCCGGAGATATAAATAACACAGGCCTTGTGGAGGTGCCCATAGGCATGCCCCTCCGGGACATCGTATATGGTATCGGCGGCGGCATACCGGGAGGAAGAGAGTATAAAGCCGCTCAAATAGGCGGGCCTTCCGGCGGCTGCATCCCAAAAGAGCACCTTGATACTCCCGTTGATTATGATTCCCTTACCAAGCTGGGCGCTATTATGGGCTCCGGCGGTCTTATCATAATGGATGAAGACAAGTGCATGGTGGATGTGGCAAAGTATTTTATGGATTTTGTTCAGAATGAATCCTGCGGCAAATGTATTCCCTGTCGACTGGGCACAAAGAGGATGAAGCAAATTCTTGAAAAAATAACAGACGGCAAGGGCACTCCTGAAGATATCGATGAACTGGAGGCTATCGCCCGGGATGTGACGGCCACAGCCCTCTGCGGCCTCGGGCAGACCGCTTCCAACCCGATTCTCAGTACGCTCAGGTCATTTCGAAATGAGTATGAGGAGCATGTAACCGACAAGAAATGCGCCACAGGAAAGTGCAAGGAGCTTGTCAGCTACAGGGTACTGGCGGAAATCTGCAAAAAATGCGGCCTTTGCGCAAAGAACTGCCCTGCTACCGCCATCACGGGCAGCAAGGAAGAGCCCTATGAAATTGATGAAAGCAAGTGCATAAAGTGCGGAATATGCCTTGAGAAATGTCCCTTTGAGGCCATTTCAACTAATTAAACAGGGAGGGACAAAAATTGATAACACTTACAATCGACAACAAAAATATTCAGACTGAGGAGGGGCGGACAGTTCTTGAGGCTGCCCGGGAAAACGGTATACATATCCCAACCCTATGCCATATGGAAGGCATCCACGAGAACTCTTCATGCAGAATATGTGTGGTGGAGGTTGAGGGAATGAGAAACCTCCAGCCCTCCTGCTCTCTGAAGGTTTCAAACAATATGATAGTCCACACAGCCAGCGAAAAGGTTTTAAACGCCCGCCGGACAATAGTTAACCTTATGCTCTCAAACGGTGAACACAACTGTCTGTCCTGCGAAGCAAATGGTGACTGTCAGCTTCAAAATGCTGCCTACGAACTGGGAATCGAGGCGCCGCAGTTCATAATTGACAGCGTGGATAAGCCGGCGATAGATGATTCCAGTCCCATGATAATACGCGACAACAGAAAGTGCGTAATGTGCAAGCGCTGCATAATCGCGTGCAATGAAATCGTTGTCAACGACGTTTTAGGACTCAGCCAAAGAGGCAGCGAAACCATGGTAGTTTGTGATAATGACAAGCCAATGGGGCAATCCTCCTGCGTACAATGCGGTGAGTGCGTCCAGAAATGCCCTGTGGGTGCCTTGATAGAGAAAAAATCGGTGGGCCTTGCCAGGTCCTGGGAAACAAGAAAGGTCAGAACTACCTGCCCATATTGCGGAGTAGGCTGCCAGCTGGAACTGCACGTGAAGGGCGATCGGATAGTCAAGGTTACTGGCGTGGATAACGCTCTGCCCAATGATGGACGTCTTTGCGTCAAGGGCCGCTTCGGATATGACTTTATATATTCCGACGAGAGAATAAAAACCCCTCTTATCAAAGAAAAGGACGGCTTCAGGGAGGCCACCTGGGATGAGGCTCTGGATTTGGTCGCTTCCAGATTTAAGGAAATTATCAAAAATTACGGCTCCGATTCCGTTGCCGGTATCAGCTGCGCCAGAAGCAGCAATGAAAACAACTACAATCTGCAGAAGCTGGTTCGAGCCGTATTTCAGTCTCCCAATGTGGATCATTGCGCGAGAAGCTGCCACGCTCCCACAGTAGCCGGTCTGATGACCTCCTTCGGGACCGGCGGAATGACTAACTCCGTTCAGGAATTTGCCGGAACGAAGCTTTTGTTCTGCATAGGCACGAACATGACTGAAGCCCACCCCGTGGCCTCCACATTCGTTAAAAACGGCGTCAGAAACGGTGCAAAACTGATTGTGGTAGACCCGAGAAAACACAGACTGGCCGATTACGCGGACGTATTCGCTCAGATTAAGGTGGGCTCGGACGTGGCTTTTCTCAATTCAATCATGCATGTTCTGATCACCGAGGATATCTATGATCATGAATTCGTGGAAAAGCACTGTGAAAATTTTGAAGCCCTCAGGGAAAAGGTGCTTGAATACCCGCCTGAAAGAGGCGAGGAAATAAGCGGAGTACCTAAGGAAACAATCATTGAGATTGCCCGTATGCTGGCCACAATTAAACCCGCCATGCTCATATACACTCTTGGTATCACAGAGCATACCTCCGGAAAGAACAATGTCATGTCTGTTGCCAACCTACAGATGCTGCTGGGCAATATCGGCAAGGAATTTGCGGGCGTAAATCCTCTTCGCGGTCAGAACAACGTTCAGGGCGCCTGTGACATGGCTGCCCTACCCGATTGCCTGCCCGGATACCAGAAGCTATCCGACCCGGCCGTAATCGAAAAGTTCTCCAAGGCCTGGGGAGTGGAAAACATACCCGCTGTCAAAGGGCTGATGGTACCCGAGATGCTTGAAGGCCTGAAAACCAAGAGGGTCAGGGGACTTCTCATATTTGGAGAAAACCTTGTTCAGGCAGAGCCTCATATAGCCGAGGTGGAGGAATGCATGGAAGCTGCCGACTTTATTGTCTGCACCGACATATTCCATACCGAGACAACCCGCTTTGCGGATGTCATTCTTCCCGCTGCCTCCTGGAGCGAGGACGAGGGCACATATACAAACTGTGAGAGAAGAATAAGCCGCGTCAGGAAGATAAAGGACGCTCCCGGAAATGCCATGCCCGACTGGTGGATATTCAAGGAGATAGCAAAGCGCTTCGGCCATAACTGGCAATCAGACAGCGCCCAGGAAATATGGGACAATGAAATATCCGTTCTGTGCCCCAGTTTTGCCGGTGTTAAATACAGCAGGCTTGAAGGGGACGGAATACAGTGGCCCTGCACAGATCCGGAGCACCCCGGCACAAAAATCCTCCACAAGGACGGCAATTTCACAAGGGGCAAGGGTCTGTTGATGGCCCTGGATTGGACACCTCCCGCCGAGGTGCCGGATGCGGAATATCCCTTTGTACTCAGCACAGGACGCCGTCTGTATCACTATCACACCCGGACTCAGACAGGGCGCAGCCAGGGACTCAACGACCTTCTACCCGAGGCCTATGCCGACATTTCCGATGTGGATGCAGACAGGCTGGGAATTAGAAGTGGCGATAAGATTAAAGTATGGTCCCGCCGCGGCCAGGTGGAGGTCAGGGCAAATGTGTCAAATCGCATCCAGCCCGGCATGGTGTGGATGGATTTCCACTTCCGGGAAGGCAACGCAAACTGGCTGACAAATCCGGTCTATGACCCGGAAACCTTGACCGCAGAATATAAGGCCTGCGCCGTAAATATTGAAAAGTTATGATATGATAACCATGGAAACCTTTGTCTTTGAAGAATTTGAGGTTCTTAGATTCCACAGGGAGAACGGGAGCTGCAACCGGGAAACAGTTTCAAAAAAGGTAATCTCCGAAATATCCCTGAAAATCTATGTCAACGAAAGGGAAGCCGCTTCCCTACTCTGTCTTAACCGGCAGCAGGAGGAGCTGGCTACCGGGTTCCTATTTAATGAAGGCATCATAAAAACCTTTGATGATATCGAGGAGATGTACTATAACGATGCCCTGATGGCTGTCATGATAAAGCTGAGGGAGGGCATTAACCTCAAGAGGCAGGAGAGCCTCAGGAGTGTCACCACGGGCTGCGGCAAATGCTATACATATATAAACCCGCTCACGAGAAACCGGTTCAAGCCCTGTGAATCCGACGTGAAATTTGATATAAACGTCATTGTTGATACCATGGCCCGCTTTATATCAAAGTCGGAGCTTTTTAAAAAGGTGGGCGGAGTGCACAGCCTGCTGTTTCGCTCCCCCGGATTCTGTGTATTCAGCGAGGATATCGGACGTCACAACTGCTTTGACAAAGTGACGGGAACACTGCTCATGGAAAACAAAATGGAAAATGCAAAAAACGGTGTTGTTTACATAAGCGGCAGAGTTTCTTCGGAAATCCTGACAAAGGTTATAAGACTGGGTGTGCCGGTCATAGTCTCCAAATCCACGCCCACCGCCTCCGCCGTCAGACTGGCCGAACAATATGGCATTACCCTGCTGGGCTATACCCGGGGCGAGACAGGGTATATATACAGCGGAGCGGACAGGATTACAGGATTTCGGGAGTAGTAAGCAACTCATAAAGGGGCTGCTGCAAGGTTCGTTTAAAACCTTTGCAGCAGCCCCTTTTTCATTTGTAACGGTTATCTCAGGTGACCTCGGTGAGTATCTTTGCCACCTGGGCTCTTGTGAGCTCCCCGTTAGGTGCCAGTCTCCCGTCCCCGAAGCCGTCTATGACATTTTGGTAGACAAGGGTCTTTATATATTTCAGAGCCCAGTCGGGTACCTCCGAGGCATCGCTGAATTCGAGCTCCGCCTCCGGATAGCCCGCACGCTGTATCCTTCCTATTATGGTCATCGCCTGGGCCCTTGTCAATGTTTTTGACGGCTCAAAGTACAGCTCTCCGTCCCTTTCCATGCCCTTAATAATTCCCATGGAACCGACAGCCTTTACCGCGCCCAGCGCATAGTCCGGAACGCTCTGCATATCGGCAAACTGAAGCTGCGTATCAGCGTATTGAGTCTCGTCCACACTCAGCCATCTGCTTATCATAACGGCAAATTGCGCCCTTGTAATCGGTCTGTCCGGGTTATATATGAGCCCTTTTTCGGTTTCCATGCCATTGACGACTCCCAGGGCGTTCATGAAGTTAACATAATCATAGCTCCAGTGCTCCTTCATATCGGCGAAAACCGTTTCAACATCTTCCGTCTTTATTAAAACCGATTTGCTGGCCACGTTGCCGCTCTTGTCCCAGTTTCTCAGTGTAATCTTATGAATGCCGGATGCCGCAAAGCTTCCTGCTCCTGAGACCGATGCCTGCCCGTCCCCGGTTTCAGGCTGCCCCTCGGCTTCCTCTGACGCCTCGGTCTCCGCGGGCGGCTCCGTTGGTGTTTCGGTCTCCTCTGAAGACTCCGTTTCGTCTTCCACAGACGGTTCCGCCTCGATTTCCACAGACGGCTCTGTTTCTTCGCTCTCAGCAGCAGGCTCGGTTTGAGCAGTCGTCAGAAGCTTCTCGGGAATGCTTGCCGTGAGTGTCCCATTTGATACATTATAGCTGAACTCAAGAGGTTTACCGTCCAACAAGAGCTCAATTCTTGACAAGGGCGGATGGTCATTGACATCATCCACTATTCTGCCTGTTATTATACCTGAGCTTACCTCCAGCTCTATCTCAGGCGGAGTCAAATCGGGAACCGGGGATGAGGAGGCCATTATATGATCCAGCCATATGGTGCCGCTGCCACCCCCCCACAGATAGAAGCTTTGAATATCGGCTCCTCTTTCCGCCAGAGGTACAACAATCTGCTTCCATCCGGAATAGTCCAGCATTGTAAGATCCACCAGCGCTCCGCTTTCAAATTCGGCCTGGAGAAGGTTTCCGGAATTATCGCCATAGACCCACAGGGTCATGTAATTCATCCCGGAGCTCACCTTCAAAGGCATATGCAGATATGCCGGGCCTTCCTCAAGATTGTAATCCAGCTTCAGAGCCTGGTTACCCATTCTCACATAATCCTTGGAGGTCTCTATACCCGGTATCAGGTTCACTGAGGCCGACACCTCATCCTTGAGAGCTTCGCCCTCAAAATCCGCCAGGGTTTCATTGTCCGTATCTATTTCCACATCCACAGATGCGGTTACATCACCGCCCGAGACCATTATCTTGCCCCTTCCCTCGGTATCTGAGGCTGTAAATACACCGTACTCGTCAATTGTTCCGATATCGCCGGTCACAGACCATGTAAAGGCATCATCGGAGCACAGGACATCCATATACCTGTAGGTTGCTGATGCCGTCAAATTAACGATGTCTCCACCCAAAAGCTTAAGGGTCTCCACTTTTTTGCCGGTTTCCTCATCCCGGATTGATATGGTTGAGGGCGTATCGATTATTGTTACGGTCGCGCTGGATCCAAGACCTCCCACACTGGCCGTAACCATAGTGTCTCCGGGTATTCTGCCTGCCGTGAACACCCCGTCCTGGTTTATTGAGCCAAGGCCAGATACTTCGCCCCAGGAAAGCTCTCCCATAATATCCACAGGCCTGCCGGTCTCATCGGAGGCCGCCGCTCTGAACGCCACGGCAGAGCCCGCCAGCACAACGGCATCATATGGGAATACTCCCAGGTTTGACATCTCTCCCGAACCGGGATTTTTCGCCACCAGCATTATGTAGTTTGTTACAGAGCGCTCCTTGCCCTCGGAGGGACGGTTTACTGGCGACACAGCCTGGTCGCCTATGTACATTGCGTGTATATTGGTGGAGCCCCCGCCATCCAGAAGCAGGGCATCAACGCAGCCCAGCTCCAACAGGCGCTGTCCTGTCTCCTCGGGTGTAAACCCGCTGCTGTACCCGCTCTGCCTGCCGTCTATCGTATACAAAAGTATGCTGCCATCCGCCAGGATTCCAATTGCCGTCCTGGGATGGGTGCCCTTAATGGCTTCCGATATCCCTGTGGGATCCAAAGCCCCGTTTGTAATCAGCTTCACATAGGACCCGGCGGCGTATACCGCGCTGTTCCATATCTCCTTTGAAGATACCTCCAGGGTGATAATATCACCGACTTCCATATTGTCTATGCCCTGCTGTCTCCATGAATCCGCCGTTTCTGCCAGGGACAGGACAAACTTTCCCTCCGGCAGCTCTATGGCCTGCTGGGAGCTCAATATCTGCTCTACTCTCAGCGATATAGTGCAATTCATTGTCAGCAGTGGTATTTGGCCCGTCTCATCTGGAAGGAGGCTGAGGATAACGTCCCGTCCCGGAGAGGCGTTTTTCGTTGTATAGGAAAAGTCCTCGGTAAACAGGCAGTAATCCCTGGAATTTCGCATTTTGTTTATTCCGGAAAGGGTATAGGTTTCATTTCCTATATGTATTTTCATTGACATGTCAGGCTTGTCTATGAAGGCAGTGCCGTCCTCTCTGAAGCCTATGGCCCAGTTTTGACCGTCCGAGCTTCTGAGTATTCCATCGGTAATGACCAAGCTGACAGGCTGGTAGCTTTTTAGCTCATAATAATCGCCGTTGATTCCCCCGATGACATTATATCCCCTTTTTTCGAGCAAAGCCGCCATCGATTTAAAGTCACCGTAATTACACACCTTTGATCCGTATACAACAACAGGGGTCACATCCCTGTTTGGGGTGTAGACCATGTAGTTTTCCGTCTGCAGGTTATATGTATAAAAAACTCCTCTGGCAAGTCGAGTTCCGGTTCCTATACTTGTTGATGCGTGCCTAATCTCTTCTCCTATGGCAAAGGCTGTAAAACCGGCCAGAATTACAACAGCCATGATAAGTACGAGAGTCTTCTTCAATTTTTTGAGTCTTTTCATATGCCATTCTCCATTTACCGCGAAAACCATCTCCCATGCGGTTTGATTTGCGCTGCCGCCGGGTTTTCGGAGGGCGGCTCACCGGATTTTGTTATCATTTTTAAAGTTAACCTTCACAGCCGCGCATAAATACGCAGCCCGTCCACTTCACTCCATTGCATGTGAACACCATTATAGCAGACACAGGCCTTTTGGTATAGAGACTATTAACAGATGAAATTGTTCCGCAAAAAGCCATAATGTCATATTGCTGAAACAAAGGAAATAAAAATCCCGCCTGTGGCGGGTTTTTTATGGAAAAGAGAGGATTGGAATGTCAATTAAAAGCAGAAGCGTCCATTAAAGCAATCTCGATTTCATAGTACTGGCCTTGTCTGAAGACTTCGAGACTTACTTTGTCTCCGACACTCAGGCCATTTTGAATCTCAAGAATTGTCTCACTGCCCTTGACCTGTGTGCCGTTGACTGAAACGATTATATCGCCGCGCATCAGGCCTTTATTGCACGCGTCGCTGTTTTCCCAGACATGCTCCACATATACGCCCGAGGGCAGATCATAAAACACGGATGCAAACCTTGGGACATCCTTTGACAGAATACCCAGAGACGGACGACCTTTAATATATCCGTTTACCAGCAATTCTTCTACTATTGGCTTGGCTATCTTTATGGGAAGGGCAAATCCAATATCCTCGGTTGACAGATAGGCTGACACGATTTTCATATTGGTAATGCCAATTACCTGCCCACATCTGTTGATTAACGCTCCGCCGGAACTGCCGCAACTTAGCTCCGCATTGGTCTGAAGCAATGTTGTCTTATAACCGTTTAAGGTTATCTTGTCATTTATGGCGGATATTATACCATCGGTCATCATAAGGGTATGGTTAATGGGATTTCCGATGGCCAAAACCTCGTCTCCAACCTGTATGTTGCCTGAATCTCCAAATTCGGCCGGCTTGAGCCTGGTGGCATCAATCTTTAGGACAGCAAGGTCTGTGACAGCGTCTTTACCCACCAGGACAGCCTGATATTGCTTTTTATTGCTCAATACAGCATATATTTCAGACTGATTATCCACTAAATGGTGATTTGTGAGAATATATCCGTCCGGGCTGAGTATGATGCCCGTACCCTTTATTTGTCCGCTGCTGCCGGCGGAATACACCGATACAATTGAATCGACGCATTTTTTGTATATCTGCTGATAGGTAAGCTCCTGGGCGTCTACCGGAAGCTGCGAAATCACCATGGCAAAGCTGTCCAGCTTGACTGAGCCCGGCTTTGGATCTGCATGGTTTTGAAGCTCATTTACCGAAGGTGTTGAAGAAAACATATCGTAAAAAAGCGGGTATTCATTCCTGTTTTCGGTGAGGGTTATGTTAATAGTCCCGTTTTCGCTTTTTATCTCCAGGTCATATCTTAAAAAAACCCACACTACCGCCAATACGATAAGAATAATAAACAGTCCTGAAAATAGCAGGGCAGCCGCTTTAAGCGGCTTAATTCTCTCGGTATATCGAGCTTCTCTATGGGGAGGAAATGCCGGCAGAGCTGATGATGAGCCAATTTTATATGAATAGTCCCTGTCTGACTCTGCCGGCATGGAAATAGCACTGTCATAATAGCCTTCTACATAATACCGGCTACTACCCTTCTTTTCAGTTTTGTTATCATCAATTTGTTTAATGTCGTCCGGCATTTTGGCAAGCCTCCCGAAGCTCTATAAGTATAGCTTACTTTACATAATCATGTGTTAATATAGTGTAAAATATCTATGAATACGCCTCGTCAGATATTGTTTTCATTCTCCTTTGTCTCACTGCTTTTAAGCCTTTTCCCCTCATGGTCTTTCAGCCTGCTGCTGTCCCTTAATGTGAGAGTGAAAACAAATTCAGTCTGCCTGTCACGGCTTTTGACATAAATATCTTCACCATATCCCGATATTATGCTTTTTACTATATACAAACCCAGTCCGACCCCTTCCCTGTCCTTGCTCCTGGAGCGGTCGGTTTTGTGGAATCTCTCGAAAATATAGGGGAGCTCATCCTCGGGAATACCTTCACCTGTATTAATTGTTGAAACATATGCCTTATCACCTTTTTTCCATATGCTGAGCCTGAGCTTTCCCCCTCTGTCTGAGAATTTCACCGCATTATCCACTATATTGTAAAGCACCTGGGTTATATCGTCCTCTTCGCCTTTTACAAACAAAGGCTCCTCCGGCACCAAAAGCTCAACCTCTATACTCTTCTGGGTGATTTTAGCTTCGTGAGACAGTATGACCTTTCTGGCAACCTCCGTCAGTTCAAAGCTGGAAGCGGCAAGACTTTTCGGGTCTATGCTCTGCATACGCGTTATCTCAAGCATCCTCCTGACAAGTCTGGACAGCCGCCTTGTCTCATCGGAGATTATTCTCAGATATCGGTCCCTTTGATCCGGCGGAATCGTTCCGTCCAGCAGGCCGTCGGCAAAGCCGGCTATGGCTGTCATAGGTGTTTTCAGCTCATGAGACACATTTGCGATAAACTCCCGGCGCAGGTTCTCCGATCTTGCTATGGAATCGGACATATGGTTAAAGGATTCTATCAGCTCACCCATCTCATCATCTCTTCTGGCCCTTACCCTGGCTGAAAAATCTCCGGACGAAAACTTTCTGGCAACCTCGGCCATTTCCCTTATGGGCGCCGCGTGTTTGCCCGTCAATACCAGGGACGCTATCAGGGATATGAGCATCACACCACAGGCCACTGCGAAAAACATAGTGGCAAACGCTCTCCAAATCATAACCATTTCGTTGGCTCTGGCCGATACAAGGACATATCCCAGAGTGTCCGACGTGAAGGGGGATAAAACAGCCATGCCAGCTATGTATTGAATTGAGTCATAATAGCCGTTTAAATCGGTCTTGGCGCTGTATTTGCCATACCTGTCTATTGTGGCCAGAACATGCTCCGGCAGAATCTTACCCAGACGCGGGGACATAAGCTCCTCATCGGAGCAGGAAACCACGACTCCATTATTGTCACATATGGTGATATGCACAGCCGATGCCTGGGCAATTGAGGAGATGGTCATCCTCATATCCCAGTCGGACAAATCATATTCAGTGGCCTTTGCCGAAGCCGTTATTGAAACTATCGAGGCCGTTGCCTTCAGGGTCTCCTTTTTGTCATTTAAGACCATGTTGTAGCTCAGAGAAGCAAAGGCAATACAGAAAATTGAAAGGCTCAGCAGCACTATCCCGGCCATTACCAGGAAGTTGCGCATAAAAATGCTTTTCATACGTTTTCAGGGTTTGTAGTTTCAAATTTGTAGCCCACACCCCAGACGGTTTTTAATGACCACTGGGGGCTTACATTCTCCAGCTTTTCTCTCAGACGCTTTATATGGACATCCACAGTCCTGGAGTCTCCGAAATAATCAAATCCCCACACCTCGTCAAGGAGTTGATTTCGTGTATATACCCTGTTGGGCGAGGATGCCAGATGGTAGAGAAGCTCCATCTCCTTGGGCGGTGTATCTACCCGCTTCCCGTCCACTAAAAGCTCGTAGGAATCCAGATTGATGACCAGCTTGTCAAAGACAAGCTTCTTTTCCTCCGAGCCGGCTGTCTGCCCGTATCTTCTCAATACGGCATGTATTCTGGCAAGCAGCTCCTTGACCTCAAAGGGCTTCGTAATATAGTCATCGGCTCCCATTTCCAGACCCGCCACCTTGTCAAAGGTCTCTTGCTTAGCCGTCAGCATTATTATGGGAACGTTGGAGGTCTTCCTGATAGCACGGCAAACCTCCCATCCGTCCATGGTGGGAAGCATTATATCAAGAAGCACCAGATCAGGCTTAAAGACCTTGACCTCGGCCACACCGGTGGCTCCGTCTCCGGCAATTCGAACCTGAAAACCGTCCTTTTCAAGATACAGGCGTAAGAGCTCGGCTATATTAACTTCATCTTCTATTACCAATACCTTTTTCGTCACGCCAACCTCCATTTCTTACAGCTATAAAAGCATGATATAAATCCACAGTCTAGTACCGCCACTATATCATTATAATTATATCTTCATGTAAATATCAAGGATGAATATTCTGTAAACTTAAAAGAATAAAAAGCTGCCTCAAAGGGACCCTAACATCACCTTGAAGCAGCTTTGCCATTGATTTGCTTTTTTTATTTGAGCTCGACAGTCGCTCCGGCTTCCTCCAGCTTTTTCTTGACTTCCTCAGCCTCATCCTTGGAAACGCCTTCCTTAATCTTGGCGGGAACGCCTTCCACAAGAGATTTCGCCTCGGCAAGACCCAGGCCGGAAACAATCTCACGAACAGCCTTGATGACCTTGATTTTCTCGGATCCAAAGCTTGTCATAACAACATCAAACTCTGTCTTCTCTTCAGCGGCCTCAGCTGCGGGAGCTGCGGCAGCGGCTGCAACGGCTACGGGAGCGGCAGCGGCGGAAACACCGAATTCATCTTCAAGGGCGTGTACAAGCTCAGAGAGCTCAAGAACTGTAAGATTTTTAATTTCTTCAATAAGTGCAGTTACTTTTTCACTGGCCATTTTAATTAACCTCCAATTATGTTTGATAAGTTTGTTTGCCTACGCTAGGCAGCGTCTCCAGACTTCTTTTCCGCTATTGCGTTGAGCACAACGGCAAGTCCTCTGATATTCGCGTTCAGTACTGTCGCCAGGCCTGATACTGGCGCTATCATGGTTCCCAGGACCTTGGCAAGAAGCTCTTCCCTCGGGGGCAGCGCGGCAAGAGCCTTTATCTGGCTTTCTTCAATAAGCTTTCCGTCAGCAAAGCCAACCTTGATTTTAAGCGTGGAATCCTTTTTGGATGCATACTTGTATACAACCTTTGCCACCGCGACAGGATCGTCATAGCTGAGCGCCAAAGCGGTCGGACCGTTGAGATAGGGATCCAGCGCCTCAAAGCCCGTCTGATTTGCTGCGAATCTGGTAAGAGTGTTTTTAACAACGCTGTACTCGACACCTGCTTGGCCCATTTCGCGCCTCATCTCGGTATCTGTTGCAACCGTTGTTCCGGTAAAGTCCACAAATATACCCGCGCTGGCTCTTTTCAGCTTGTCGGCCAGCTCTGCGACTATAGCCTGTTTTTCACTCAATACCTTTTCGTTCGGCATGTATTTCACCTCCGGAAATTATGTCGTCCGCGGGAATACTTTTATAAAATAAAAAACCCCCGCGTCTTTAGACACGAGGTTACACGGATTGGCAAAAATGCCAATTCCGATAAGCTATCTCAGTAAGCTTAAAAGTTTATAAGCCTTTAATAGCTTTCCTCGGCAGGACTTACGAAATAACACGTTATTTCACCTGCTGTCTATGGAACGCCAAAAGAGTATATCAGTTAAAAATGTGGTTGTCAATAATAATTTTATAAAAACATTACATTCGGAGAAGGCAGATATCATTGTTTAAATACCTGCTTACAACGCAATCAAACGCATAATACAAAAGCATTTGTTCAGTGAACATTATTTTTGTTGCTATTATTTTTATCCAGTGCTATAATCTGCCTGTACCTTTCAAAACGGGACATGAGCTGCGTACCCCAAAGCCATGTCCCGGCATATTTTCACGTCTATCTATAGTGAGACTATACCCCGAGTGGCTGCTCGGGCACATTTTGCTGCGCTCAAATGGAGAATATGAGCCTTTAAGGAGGAATTAGATGATCAGGGTATCCGGGCTAAATAAAACCTTCAGGGTTTCAAGGCGCAAAGCCGGTTTCGGAAACGCGCTCAGGGCTTTTATACGCCGTGAATACAACTCAGTGCAGGCGCTGCGCGATGTGAGCTTTAATATCCACGCCGGTGAAATGGTGGGCTATATAGGGCCCAACGGAGCGGGCAAAAGCACAACAATCAAAATTCTGTGCGGGATTTTGACCCCGGACAGCGGGGAATGTGAGGTAAACGGTCTGACCCCCTGGAGAGACAGGCGGCGCCATGTCAGAGACATTGGCGTTGTATTCGGCCAGCGCTCCCAGCTTTGGTGGGATGTGCCGGTAATCGACAGCTTTGAGCTCTTGAAAGATATCTACAGGCTGGACACCGCTTCATATAAACGCACCCTGGACGAGCTGACAGGCCTGCTCGGGCTGTCTGAACTGCTGGAGACACCGACCCGCAGCCTCAGTCTCGGCCAGCGGATGCGCTGCGAAATCGCCGCCAGCCTGATACACCGCCCGAAAATACTGTTTTTGGACGAGCCCACCATCGGTCTTGACGCGGTTTCCAAAATAGCGGTCAGAGAGTTTATCAAAAAGCAAAACCGGGAATTTGGAACAACGGTTATTCTCACAACCCACGATATGCAGGATATTGAGGCTCTTGCCCAGCGAATCCTGCTCATCGGCAGGGGCAGAATATTGCTGGACGGAAGCCTGAGGGAGCTGAAGAAACGGTTTTCGGGCCTAAAAACAATAACCGTCGAATATGAGGGCAGCAGGCCGGTCCCCTGTCAAGGGATGAAGCTCATAAAGGACAGTGAGGGTCAGGCGTCATTTTCCATAGATACGGATTTTGTCTCCATATCCCAGGCAATATCCCATATCTCCGGGACGGCAGAAATAAGGGATTTGTCCGTTGAGGGAGCCAAGGCCGAGGACATGGTAGTGGAACTGTATAAGGAGTATCGGATATGAGAGCTTATTTTTCTCTTTTCAGGATTCGGTTTATATCTGCCGTTCAGTATAGAACTGCCGCTCTGGCGGGCATAACCACCCAGTTTGCCTGGGGGTTTCTGCTGATATTTTCCTACAGAGCCTTTTACCGGAGCAACCCGGGCGCATTCTCCATGGAGTTTTCACACCTGACCTCCTATATCTGGCTGCAGCAGGCTTTTTTAAATCTTTTTGCAGGCTGGATCAGAGACAATGACATTATGGGAGCGATAACGGACGGAAGAATATCATATGAGCTGGCAAGACCCATAAGCCTGTATGGGAAATGGTTTTCACAAATAGCCGCCAACAGAGTTGGCCGCACCCTCCTCAGGTGCGCCCCAATACTCATTGTCGCTTTTATTCTTCCAGAGCCGATAGGACTGGGGCTTCCCCCCGGCTTTGTTCACGCTGCCGGTTTTCTCGCCTCCATGCTCCTGGCACTGGGTGTAACCACGGCCTTTGTACTTCTGGTATACAGCCTTACCATATTCACCCTGTCCTCCTACGGTCTGTGGACGGTTCTTGTGATGCTGGGGGATTTTCTCTCCGGGCATATTATCCCCCTCACCTTTTTCCCCGGCGCCGCGAGAAGGATAGCCGAACTGCTGCCCTTTGCCGCCATGCAGAATATGCCCCTGAGAATATACAGCGGCAATATAGCCGGAGGGGATATCCTGCTTTGTATTTCCCTGCAGTGCTTTTGGCTTCTGGCTTTGTCGCTGCTCGGGTATCTTGTTATGAAAAAAGCGCTGACAAAAGTGATTGTTCAGGGAGGATAGATTTTTATGAAGCTATACGGCAAATTTTTTATGATATATTTAAAAAGCCAGATGCAGTATAAAACCTCTTTTATACTCATGGTAATTGGAAATATGATCACATCCTTTACTGCTTTTCTCGCAGTTTATTTCCTGTTCACTCAGATAAATCAGGTGGAGGGGTTTACATTCAGTGAGATACTCATATGCTTCTCTGCTGTTCTGATGGCATTTGCAGTAGCGGAGTGCTTCGCCAGAGGCTTCGATCAGTTTCCCTCCATGATATCAAACGGAGAGTTTGACAGGACTCTGGTCAGGCCGCGAAATGAGATATTCCTCGTCCTTGCTTCAAAATTGGATTTTAAACGTGTTGGACGCTTCATCCAGTCCGTCATAATGCTCATATACGCAGTAATTACCTGCGGCATCTTTTGGAGCATAGACAAAATTATAACCCTTGCTCTGATGATACTCTGCGGCAGCATTGTTTTCGCAGGCCTGTTTCTTGTCTATGCCTCCTTTACCTTTTTCACTGTGGAGGGCCTGGAGTTTATGAATATTCTCACCGACGGGGGCCGAGAATTTGGTAAATATCCTTATTCTGTTTACGGTGAGGAAATATTGAAATTTCTCACCTTCGTGGTCCCCCTCGCTCTGGTTCAATACTATCCCCTTTTATATCTCCTGGACAGGACAGACAAAAAACTGTATATGTTCCTTCCCCTAGTCGGAGTCCTGTTTATAATTCCATGCTATGGCTTTTGGAGATTTGGTCTGCGCCACTATAAGTCCACAGGCTCCTGAATTAATACTGCCTGCGGGCAGGCCTGTAGAAAAAGGTGAAGGCTGCAAGGGAAAAACTGTTTTTTGTTTTTTTACGGTCGGTGTTATAATTAATACCTGCTGAACAATTCAAAAACGCAACAATGGCAATTTTTGACATTGTTTTTGAATTGTTCAGGTAGTCAATCAATATATCTGAAACGGGCAAAAAGTTTGTTTTGCCCGTCAAAAAGAGCAAATTTGCTCTTTTTGCAAATGCGTTTCGCAAAACGCATTTGTTCAGTGGACATTAATGAGTTGCCGCCAAAGTCATACGGATACGAGAAATTAATGTGAGATTATTCCAGCACAGGTGAACTTTATTTGCATTTCACCGTCATATATTAAAGGGCGGTTTTATTGCGCCGTATTAGGTTCTTTCGCAGAGGTAGATTTATGAATAACGCAAAAAAATTTATGAAGAAAGCATATGATATTCTTGACAGAAAGCCTATAGTATTCATACTGGCTCTATCGTTTTTACTCAACTGCTTCATAGAAATCATGGGAAGGAGATCGTTTAATGATTTTCTCTCTTATATAATAAAAAGGCCACATCTTTTCCTGCTCAACTGCTTTATTATCATGTGTACATACCTGATAATACTGCTGATTCGGCGAAGGGCATTCATGGTTATTTTGGTTTCGGTTATATGGCTTGGCTGCGGCATCACAAACTGTTCGCTGATGTTTTTGCGTTCTCTTCCCTTCACAGCCCGGGATATATTCCTTGTCTATGACGGGCTGAGAGTCGCAAAGGCTTATTTCGCAATAATTGACATTGTTTTGCTTGCCCTGGGGATTTTGGCGCTGATACTACTGCTTATTCTGGGCTACATAAAGCTTCCCAAATGCAATAAGCCGGCAAAGTACCTGCGCTCCTTAGTTACCATCTCATCCTTATTTCTCGTGCTGCTGTTTATAACCACCGTCATCACCGGTGATATAGCCCTCGCCTCCGATTTTGACAATATCAATGCGGCATATGAAGAATGCGGCTTTGCCTTTTGCTTTGCCAGCAGCATCTTTGACGCAGGCATAAACAAGCCTGACGGATATAGCCGTGAAGCAATAGACAATATTAAGAAAAGTATCGGAAATGATTTCACCAAAGGGAAAACAAAGCCCAATATAATATATGTTCAGCTGGAATCCTTTTTTGACCCTGCCACAATAAAGGGTCTTGAATACTCAAAAAACCCTATTGAGAATTTCTCAAGACTCAGGGAGGAGTACCCGTCGGGCTATCTTGCTGTTCCCTCACTGGGGGCGGGCACGGTTAATACCGAGTTTGAGGTTTTGACCGGCATGAGTGTGGACTTTTTCGGTGTGGGCGAGTATCCCTATGACTCTACCCTGAGAGACAGGACCTGCGAGAGCCTGGCATACAACCTGAGAGACATGGGATATACCGCCCATGCCATACATAACCACGAAGGGACGTTTTATTCAAGACATATAGTATACTCAAATCTGGGCTTCGATACTTTCACAAGCCTGGAGTATATGAAAGGCGTTGAATACACCGAAACGGGATGGGCAAAGGACGCCGTCCTGACAGACTGTATCGTGGACTGCCTTAATTCCACTGAAAACACAGACTTTATATTCACGGTTACCGTTCAGGGCCATGGAAAATACCCTGACGACTATGAAGACAGTCCCATAACCATCGAAAGCTTTGATGGTGAAAATATGCCTGCTCCCAATGCTCTTGAGTATTATCTGTGTCAGCTTGAGGAAACGGACAGGTTTATCGGAGATTTGATAAGAAAACTGGAAAACAACCCGGAAAAGACTGTCGTTGTTTTCTACGGTGACCATCTCCCCACCCTGGGTCTTCTTCCCGAGCATCATAAAACAGGCTCTCTGTACAATACCGAGTATGTGATTTGGAGCAATTTCGAACTGGAGGGAAGGGACAAAAATCTGTATGCCTACGAGCTTTCAGCTCACCTTCTTGACATGCTGGGTATTCACCAGGGAACCATATTCCGCCTCCACCAGAGCTGCACAGGAAACGAGGATTACTATTCATCCCTTGAAATGTTGGAATATGACATACTCTTCGGCGAAAAATACATCTACGGCGGTAAATCTCCTTTTGAGCCCACTGATTTGAAGCTGGGCATAAAGAAAATCAGCTTAACCTCAGTCTTTTACGACGGCGCCCTGACACATGCTTCCGGAAGCGGCTTTACACCTTTCAGCGCGATATATATAAACGGCAGCCGCAAAGACACCCGCTACATAAACTCCGGACTGCTCTCAACACGCTATGATATCCGGGAGGGAGATAAAGTTACCGTATGCCAGACTGATTCTGACAGGGTTATCCTCAGTTCCACCGATGAAATCACATATGTATCCACTTCCTGACCTGTATAGGATGGGGAGGGTATTTCCAGTAAAATCCCGTGTCAACCTGATAATTTTAGCGCCAATTGGAAGGGTGTGCAGCGATTGCAGCACACCCTTTTGCTATTTGATGTTAATGCTACTCTCCATTATACGCGGAGCCTATGGCCTCCACTACTGCCTCCTCATCTCCGGGAAGAAGGGTGCGCAGAGAAACCAACGCCGCTCCGTCATTAATCCGGATTATCACCGGTATGCGCCCCATTCGCAGCCGCTCATCCAATTCATGAACCGATATCCCCTCCGGCATGACAGCCACCGCCCATCCCGGAAGGGGCATATTCGGCAAGGAACCGCCCCCCGTTTCGTCTTCCGTCCTGCAAACCTCCACTTTCCAGCTGGGACATACGGAGCGGAGGCGTTCCGCCAAGGACAAGGCCCGGCGCCGCAACTGCTCCGGTTCCGCCGAAAGCATTGCGAGAACGGGAATACGGCGGCACGCCTCGCCGGGATAGCGACAGAGGCGAAGGGTCGCCTCAAGGGCCGAAATTGTCAGCTTATCGGAACGGACTATGCGAGCCAGCGGATGCTTTTTTATGGCGGCAATATAGTCCTCCCGCCCCGCGATAATGCCCGACTGCGCTGTACCCATAAGCTTGTCTCCGGAAAAACATATAATATCTGAGCCCGCCTGGATTCCGCTCCGGGCGGTCTCTCCTTCCGGTAGTCCCAACAGCTTTGGCTCAACCATAAAGCATGAACCCATATCATATAAAACGGGCAGCCCCTTTTCCCTGCCGAAAGCGGCAAGTTCGTCTATCGTAACCGACTCGGTAAAGCCCACGATCTCATAATTGCTTGTGTGTACCTTGAGTAATACTTCAGCGCCTTTCTCAACGGCTGCGGCATAGTCCCTGAGCCGGGTTTTGTTGGTAGTGCCCACTTCCATGAGCTCCGCGCCGCTTTGCTCCATGATTTCCGGTATCCGGAAAGAGCCGCCAATCTCCACCAGCTCTCCCCGGGATATGGCCACC
This sequence comes from Clostridiales bacterium, assembly GCA_012520295.1. Lineage (GTDB taxonomy): Bacteria > Bacillota > Clostridia > Oscillospirales > Oscillospiraceae > JAAYOP01. The sequence goes on from JAAYOP010000050.1 coordinate 28,492, forward strand.
CGCTTTCCTTTGGCTACAGTCAGCAGCATCAAAAATACGGCCGCGGCGTTGTTGTTGACAACCATGGCGGCCTTTGCGCCGGTCAATTCGCATATTAAGCTCTCAACATGGGAGTACCGGCTGCCTCGCTTCCCTGTCTTCAAATCGTATTCCAGGTTGCAGTATCTGCCGTATATCCCGGCGGCATCGGAATACAGCGGCATACCAAGGGGAGCTCGTCCCAGATTGGTGTGCAAAACTATGCCTGTGGCGTTTATAAGGCCGCGCAGACTCGGGATTTTATCCTCTTCCACCTTGATGAGTATACGCCGGGCGCATTCATCAAGGGCAGGCAATTCGCGCAGAGTACCTTCTAAAACTTTACTGCGCAGTTCGCCTAAAAGCTCCCGCGCCGCCCGTTTGACACGCTCACGCTCCAGCCCCTCAAAAAGCTCATGATTTATCAGGCTGTTCATATCCGGGATATCTTTTAAAATATTGTTTTCCATTACACCCATTCCGTAGTCATAATGTCATTACATAGTCTGATACAAATAATAACATGCCCATTGGATTTGTCAACCTATGCAATTAATGGACATATCACCGATATTTTCAAGCCTGTTCCTTGACATGAATATGTCCATTTGCTAATGTAAGAAACGCTAGGAAAAAGTGAGGATTATATGCATTGTTTGGGCAGTGTTGCCAATATCTTGTAGTCAGCCCCAGAAAACTGCCGGCATATCTATGGAACAAAAAGGATTGGGACTCGTCAAAATAAGGAGAATATGGCCACAACGGCCATAATAACTGATATATGGGGGTGGATCCGGCCTGGTGGCCGGCCCGGACTTCAAATCCGGCCGTGAGGCAGCGTGGGCTGTCTCAGGTGTGTTCGATTCGCACACATCCCCGCCAAACAAACAGATTAACGGTTAATAAGCTTTGAGCGTGGGAAGGTGGATGGACGGATGAAGCATATTATTCTCGGCACCGCAGGCCATGTGGACCATGGCAAAACCACGCTTGTGCGTTACATAACCGGGGTCAATACAGACCGGTTTAAAGAGGAGCTCTCCCGGGGCATTACCATTGATCTTGGCTTTGCCCCTTTCACACTCCCTGACGGGCAGCGCATAGGCATTGTTGATGTTCCGGGACACGAAAGGTTTATAAAAAACATGCTTGCCGGTGCCACCGGTATAGATATCGTTCTTTTTGTCATCGCGGCCGATGAGGGTGTTATGCCCCAGACCCGGGAGCATATGGATATTCTGCGCCTGCTGGGTGTGAACCGAGGTGTTGTGGTCCTGACCAAGATAGATGCGGTGGATGAGGAATGGATGGAGCTTGTGCGGGAAGATGTGGGCGAATTTCTCAGGGAAAGTCCTCTGAAGGATGCGCCGGTGCTGGGGGTTTCTTCCGTAACCGGAGAGGGAATTCCGGAACTTCTGGACGCCATTAGCCGGCTATGCGCTCAGGTGCAGGAGCGCTCCTCGGCGGGTATATGCCGTCTGGCCATAGACAGGGTGTTTACCATGTCGGGGTTCGGAACCGTTGTTACAGGCACTCTTTGGGGAGGCACTATCAGCCAGGGGGATAACCTGGAATTGCTTCCTGCAAGAAAACAGGCGCGTGTGCGTTCCCTTCAGGTTCACGGAGAAAAGCGGGATGAGGTCTACGCGGGAGAGCGTGTGGCCGTTAATCTAATCGGCGTTGAAAAAGACTCTGCTGAGCGCGGCAGTTGGCTTGCAACTCCCGGAGCGCTGCGGGAGAGCCGCCGCATCGACCTTCGGCTGGAGCTTCTCAGCAGCGCTCCGAAGATTTCACAGCGCACCCGGGTCCATGTTCACCATGGAACTACTGAAGTGTTGGCTCGTATAATCCTTTTGGACCGTGATGCACTGGCGCCCGGCGAAAGCTGTTTTGCCCAGCTGGAGCTGGAAAAACCCTTGTCCACACTGGCTGGAGACCGGGTCGTTGTACGCTTTTATTCCCCGGTGTTTACAATTGGCGGTGGTATTGTTCTGGATGCCGCCGCTTCAAAGTATAAACGCCGTTTCATGGAATATGAGCTGTCCAGACTCGCCGCCCTCTACAGCGGTGATCCGGAACAAATCCTTTTAATATCAATGAAAAAGGACATTAATCCGTGGCAGATCAAGCACATCGCCTCATACTTGCAGATAAGCCAGCAGGATGCCGCGGAGCTGGCCCAAAAGATGGACCACAAAGGTCAGCTGCTGTCACTGGGAAACGGGTATTATTTCCCGACTGAGGGGGCGGAAAAGCTGCGGGAAAATCTGACCTCATGGCTGGAGGGATACTTTAAACGCTATCCTATGCGCTTTGGCGCGCCTAAAAAAGAGGTTGCGCAGAACCATTTCCCGAAAATGGAACAGAAGCAGCAACGTGCAGTGTTCCAGTATCTGGACAGCGCCGGTGGTTTTGAGCAGGATGAGACAATGATATGGCTTGTCGGCTGGAAGCCTGAAATAAACGCGGCCCAGGAAGAGATCATCGTCGGCATCCGCAAACTGTATCAACAGGCGCCATTCTCCCCTCCCCTATGGTCCGAAGCGGCTGCCGCCTTTAATATACCGGACAGGGAGCAGGGCGAGTTTTTGCAGTGGTTCCTGCGCAGCGGTGAGATGGTGCGCATCTCCGACAATGTTGTGTATACTCGCGACGCGTTAAAGAAAGCCGAAGCAACTCTTCGCGAGAATTTTTCCGAAGGTTATACCCTGGCGCAGGCCAGGGACGTTCTGGAAACGACCAGGAAATACGCACAGCAAATCGTTGAATACTTTGACCTTACTAAGGTCACCTACTGGGATGGAGAGAGACATATATGGCATGTCTTTTAATATATGTCATAAATTTGAAAGGAGGAGAGCCGCCAAAATCCCAATACTAGGAGGTGCTTATCGGAGAAAGAATAGTCGGCAAAGGAAACTATCATGTGCCAACACATAATAGTAAGGAGGTTGACCTTTGAAAAAGAAACGACTGGCAATAGTGCTGGGTTTCATTATAGTAATCGCAGTATTGGCCGCAGTTATAATTCCCCTCTACGGTTCGGCCACTGTATCAATAAAGGTTCTCAATCCCCTGGGACAAATCGAACCGATTAAAAACCAGCCCCTGGCGGAGCGGTTAAGTGAGCTTGGAGGCAAACGCATTGCTCTGGTCTATTACGCAAAAGCCCTCAGCCCACAATCCACACGCGCCATCGGTAACCTGCTGGCCGACAAGTATCCGGGAATAGAGATAACGGAGTATAACATCGGCAGCGCAATCGGTGCCAGGCCACTGGGAAATTATGAGACCCTTGCCGAGCATGACGCTGTTATACTCGGGGTTGCCGACTGCTCCCTCAGTGCCTGGTGGGGCGCCTATCACACAAAGATGGTAGAAGCCCTCGGCACCCCTGCCGTATTACTTATACATGAATTGTTTGAGGATGCGCATATCGCCGGCGGGCTGGACAATGGCTTTACCGGCGCACGAAAGGCTGTGATTGACAGCGGAATATACAGCCGCGCCCTCACCATTTTGCGAGACACAAATGTGGATTATCTGGAAGAGGCTTTTGGCAAGTCCACATCGGAACATGAAGCCCTTTTAAAACAGGTGGAAACGGCTCTGACCGGCAGCTTGACATCCGCGGAAAAAAATCCGCCGGCTATAACGCCTGCTCAGCTGGCGGGCTGGACTTCCGGCGACCCGACGGCTCAGACAATCACAATCAAAGCGGCAGACGAAGTCAGAGCCGCGCTGGAATTTAACAGTTTGGCCATGGAGCTGGGCTTCGGCGATGGATTGCCTCTCATTATGCCTCTGCCGGAGCTTGTGGATGAAATGCTGGCCGCCACGACTCGAGACCGTGACGAAGTTTTGGGGAAGGTTATGCCCAGGGGCGGTATCATAACCGTTGAGAAAGTTGCGATTAACTCTGTCATGGCCGGCGCGAGGCCCGAGTACTTCCCGGCTATCCTGGCCGCAATGGAAGCGTATGCAACCTCATGGGAAGACGCAAACCTGCTCTATCACACTCTGACATCAAGCGATAATTTCAGCCTGATGCTGCTGTTCAGCGGCCCTGTAGTGGAGGAACTGGGCATATCCGGCCGCTGGGGACAGCTCAGCAGCGGCAATGAAGCAAATAACGCAATCGGACGCGCCGTAAGGCTTAGTATCCGCAACATCGGACTGAACAGAACCAATGTAACTGACGGCACGGCAAGGCAAGGGCGTCAGAACGACCATGCCCTGACGGTGTTTGGCGAGGAGGAGTATCTCCTTCCGGAAGGATGGGAGCGCCATCACGAGTTGATGGGCTTTGACCGGGAGCAAAGTACCGTAACCCTCCTGGGCTACTACGCGCCGAACATGTATTCAGCCATGGGCGGAGTCAATGCCGAATTCGTGCCGAAGGATGTTGTTTCAAGTGTGGCGTTTGCCGCCGGCAGGGCCAATATCAGCATCGCAACGATACCGAGAAACGTAGCGGTGCTGCTGCAAAACGGGCTGGGCCCGACCGGCGACAGAATAGAAAACAAGACCGAACTGATAACCAGGGTAATGGGATACACCGGCGGCAGCCAATATTTGATATGGCCAGTAGTGGTCGGAGATCCGGAAAGCGCCCGGGTTTACACGGGCGGCCATGGCCAATTCGGTATGGCCCCCTCCAAGTTCTACGGTGTGCAGGCCTTCCGGACACAGCTTATTACAGGCGCTACAAAAACTGAAGCCGGACGGGATAAAACCGCACCGGGAGCGCCCACAGACGTTAAGGTTTATTATAAGGACGGAAAGGCAGTTGTGTTCTGGAGCGCCCCGGAGGGCGGCGACGCCGGACTGAGATATCAGGTTTCCTACACCGGCGGTGCCGCAGGAGGTATGGCAAACCCGGGAGGCGTCTTGCCTGACACAGGCTCACCGACACCCCCTCCCCCGCCCGCCGCTACGCTGGATTTCAAAAAACCGGCCGAGCTTGAAAGCGCCTTTGAGATTGGAGTATGGCCCCGGGACCCGGGTACCTATGACCCAGCGCTTGACGGGCAGGGTATAATTGCGGGCACCCTTGTCTTCGGTTTGTTTGACAGTAATTATATGCATATAACCCCGCCAAGCAAAGTAGCAGGATATACATTGGCCGAAAGCCCCGCTTCTATGACAGCCGGCACCTATTACATACTATATGGCTCCAGCGGCTTCAACTACGTTCTCATCATGCCTGACTCCCAGGTAGAAGCGGCGCCGCCTCTGGTATATACCCCCGCTCCCTTAGACAGCTCTCACAACAACTTCCCCGCATGGATAGACGTGCCGGAGGGAGCTATGAGCGTTATAATTCCAGATGTTAAACCGGATGACATGTATTACAACAACTTCTGGGTACGCGCACTCGACGACGGGGTTAAAAACTCAGTCGCGGTAGATGATGCCGGTGGGATCAAGCTGGATACCGGCGCCAGCGGACGGGGCGCCTGGGCAAAGGCTGAAGTTGTTTCAGCACCGGGAACCACTGCGTCATCATTACCCACATTGCCCGGCAGCGGCTATAATCCTTAAGGCGAGACAGCTGATGTTTGTGAAAACTTTTAAAACAGATAAGGAGGATTATCCTTGAAGAATAGAGTAATACTGAAAAAGGTATTGGGGCTTCTGATGATGCTCACTATTCTCGCGGCCACCTTTCCCTTTACGGCGCTGGCCAAGGAAACAAAGACTTATTATTTCCTCAACCCGCTGGGGACGATAGAACCACATTATGAGACGCCCCTGGCCGACCGCAGCAGGGTTACGGATATTTTGTATGGCGAGGGTAATCGCACGCTGCGCCTCGGGGTCGCCTGGTATATCAAGCCCCTGGACGGCGAACCTGCTATAGCCCTGGCACAGATGCTGAAAGAAAAGTGGGAATCGGAGAGCGCGGATCCCAACCATCCAATACCCCCCGGTCTGACCGTGCAGCTTATTATGGGCAGCGGCTTTGGTTCCATCCCTGCTTCAACCAACCAAATACCAATCGTGGGTCACCCGTGGAACAGCAAAACAGACCTGGTATATGACACCTGGGCAGCCCGCACGGATGCGATAATATGCGGGGTCGGGGATTGAAACTGCTGCTCGTGGTGGAGTTCCACCCATATTAAAGCAGCAGAGCAACGCGGACTTCCTATAGCCTATATCACAACCTCCCTGTTTTGTTGGCACCAAAACAACGGTCTTATTGCCAACGGCATGACCGTTGCCAGAAGAGTAATTATGGACCATTCCCTGATGGCAATGGCTGAGCAGTACACCGGTAATATGATGAACCCGGCATCAAGCACAAGGGCAATACAATTCCTGAAGGACCATGTCCTGAACACAACGGACTACACGGACAGGGAGCTGATGGAATTCTGGGGAGTGGCGGACAAAACCACTCTCGAGATGACCGAATACGCGCTGACCGCGCCCCTGACCGAAACGGAACGCAATCCCGCTCCACTGACCTATTATGACACCATGATGGGTGTGGGCAACGACGTGATAGAGATTGAGGCCCGCAGCTACGCTGAGGCCCAGCAGATATTCAACCAGATAGCGATGCTGAGTGATCCTCCGGCTGGTTCCATTGGAGCCGAGGCCCTTAACAGAAAAGGGACCAACAGCGGCATCGGCTTCTACGGCAACTTCGGCGACGGGCTGCCTCTGATAGCTCCTACCAGAGAGCTTGTCAACGAAATGCTGTCCGGCTCTGCACGCAGCGGCACCCTGATCGGAGATAAAAAAACCGGATACTATTCCAGTGAAAATGATGTTCTTGGCTGGTTGAAGTACCAGGGCGGTGCCATAACCCCCCTTAAGGTCGCAACAAATGCGGTAATGGCAGGCGCCAAGCCGGAGCATTTCCCTGTAATACTCGCCGCAATGGAGCTTCTGGCAAGCGCCTGGGACTTCGATAAGATGTTTTACCACGGAATAGCAACGGGAAGCGACAGCACACTGCATATCATGCTCAACGGCCCCCTGGCCGAAGAGCTGGGAGTTTCCGGTGCGGAAGGCAGTTTTGGCGGCGCGGGAAATGAAGTAAACAATGTCATTGGCCGCGCTATAAGGATGTGCATCCGGAATATCGGCCACAATACGCGTGAAATGGACGATCACCAGTATAAAGGACGTGAACACGACTTTACGCTGGTAGTATTCCGCGAGCAGGAAGAGTATCTGCCGGGGTGGGATCCGGATAAATGGGACGGGGTCTCAAGACCGACAGACAAATGGGTTCCCTATCACGTCTATATGGGCTTCCGTCCGGAAGAGAGCACAATAACCATCTGGGCTGGCAACTCGACAGGCGGTACCACCTACGGCGGGGAACCGCAATACTGGGTGAACCCGGAGCTTCAGGAGCCGGGCTACGGAACGGGAAATACAAACTACTTCTTCCCGGTCTACAACTTTGGAGGGCAAACCTTCAATACCCTTAGTTCAGGCGCAATAAACGTCATAACCTTTTCACCCGGTATGGCCCGGGAGATGTATGAGACCCATGGCATACGGTCCAAGACCGAACTGATTAATACTGCGCAGGTACCAACTTCCCAATTCCCGGGAATTCCGGCAGCCGACACAAGGCCCAACTCCATAATTCCGGTGGTAGCCGGCGGCAACCTGAGTTCAGTGCGGCTATTTGGGAACTATCCCACATATGGCCGTCAGAATCACCAGATTCAACTCATCAGCGGAGCCACGCTGACAAAGCACGGCAAAGCGGCTTCGGTGACAACGACCAACAACCATGTGGGGCTGCTGGGAAGGCCTTTTATAGCCACGGAAGAGTATCTGAATCCGCCAACGACTCCGGCGCCCAACGGCGGCGAATCCTATATGCCGTCCGCGCCACAGAATGTAACGGTCGAATACTCTCCCGCCAGCAACGGTGATCCGAACAGGCGGGATGCTACGGTAACATGGGATCCGCCCCTTGACGACGGAAATTCGCCGATTGTAGCCTACCAGCTCGCCTTTGCCCACGGCGGACGCTACCAGTTCTTCCTCACCACGCCCGCCCCCAGCGGAGTGGTGGATCTGGCGGCAACACCGACGGAGGTGCGCTACCCCTACAGCGGCTATAACACTTCGGGCGCAACGCAAATAAGCGGCGCGAACCGGATATATACCCTGCAGTCCGGAAACGACGCCTTTGATAAAAGAACGTTCACATTCCAGAACATCCCGGTGGGCTTTGAAACTCTTTTCAGAGTTCGCGCCGTTAGCCCAGTACGCAACTCCATAGATCTTGACGGCCCCGAAACCATCGGCGATAACGGAGCTTTTGTGGAACACGACATTTTCACCGAATACCTGAGTATCCGCACCAGCGGACGCGGCGCCTGGGGACTGCATAACAACGGACGCACCCAATTAGTCCCAGGGGATTGAGTCCCAACTGGTAACCCAGTAACAACCGGTATATTCAGGCCCATACTCAGACCGTGCCAAAGCAATCAGCCTTCCCGCTTTCTGTTAAGCGGGAAGGCTGATTTGTTATCCTCTTTTGTATCTTAGGCAAAAGCATGACGCCCCTCCCTGTCATCAGGAGAAGCCCGCGGAAAAGAATCTTTCATTTCGCCCGGGACGACATAAAGGGGATATGGTTTTCCTTTGGCAGTGCATCGCTTTTTATCCAGGCCTTGGTGATGTTCACCGAGCATTTGCGATGATCCCCTCAGTCCTTAAACCATGCTGGTCTGAAACTGTGGGTACAAAATAAGTCCCCATTTGCCGACTTTATTCTTTTACCAGTCCATGTTCTTGTATGAATTTCTTTATTATCTCATTAAGGTCGGGACTTGAGATTTCATTCAGTTCATAATGCACACGGGTGCAGGGCTTGTTGATGCTGATAATCCTGGTCAAATCGATAGGGGTACCAATGATTACACAGTCGCAATCCGTGCCGTTAATTGTCGCTTCCAGGTCCTTTAACTGCTGCTCACCGTAACCCATAGCCGGGAGCAAAGTGCCGATATCAGGATAAATTCTGAAAGTATCTCTGAGCTTACCAACGGCGTAGGGTCGAGGGTCAATGATGGTCCTGGCTCCAAATCTCTCCGCCGCAATTGTTCCTGCGCCAAGTTTCATCTCTCCGTGTGTCAAAGTTGGGCCATCTTCAACAACTAAAACTCTCTTTCCCCTGATTATATCCGGGTTGTCTACTGTTATCCTGGATTCTGCTTTTATAATTATCGCATTGGGATTTATCTTGCCTATGTTCTCTTCCACAACGGCAACATCCTTTGGATCTGCACTGTCAACCTTGTTTATAACCGCCACATCAGCCATTCTCAGGCTGACCTCGCCGGGATAATAGCTGAGTTCATGGCCGGGACGATGGGGATCTACTATTGTAACGGACAGATCTGCTTCATAGAAGGGAAAGTCATTGTTTCCTCCGTCCCACAAAATTACATCACAGCCGTCCGGATCATTTTCCGCGTCACGCAAAATAGCTTCATAATCCACACCGGCATATATGATATTGCCGCGCTCCACATGGGGCTCGTATTCTTCCATTTCCTCAACTGTGCAATTGTGCTTTTTCAAATCCTCCACTGTGGCAAAGCGCTGAACTCTCTGGGCCACCAGATCGCCATAAGGCATCGGATGCCTGACGGCAATAACCTTAAGATTATTATCCATCAGTATTTCAATGATTTTTCGCGAAGTCTGGCTCTTTCCGGAGCCTGTCCTGACCGCACAAACCGAAATTACAGGCTTTGTGCTTTTTATTGAGGTACTTTTAGGGCCAAGGAGAGTGAAATTTGCACCGGCGGCATTGACAATAGCTGAAATTGCCATCACAGTCTCGTACTTTACATCGCTATAGGCAAAAACACATTCATCTGCCTCCAGCTCCTTTATCAGTTGCGGCAACTTATCCTGGGGATAGATGGGAATTCCCTGGGGATATAATGCCCCGGCCAATTCAGCAGGATATCTCCTGTTGTCTATATCTGGTATCTGCGCAGCTGTAAAGGCTACTACATTGCAGAACTCATTGTTGCGATAATATGTGTTGAAATTATGAAAGTCACGTCCTGCAGCCCCGATGATGATTACATTTTTCTTTTTCATATGAGTTCTCCTCGTCCAAAGATTTCAGTTTTTATATTTTACTCCCATATAAGTCATATGTAAAGGGTTTTATTCGAAATCCTCATAGATCACTTATTCCTTTCAGAATAAATCCGTGCGCTGTAAAACCAATATTTTTTGTCAAGCATACAATGCCTGCTTTCCGTTCCCCATAAGCCGTCTTTATACTAAATCAAAACCCCTTTTACGCAAGTTTAGCCCTTAAGTCCCGGAGGCCTGTTCTTTTATTCAGAAATTATTCGTGCACAGCATCACAGCCGACAAGGCGGCCAGGGGCGCAGTTTCGCAGCGCAGTATCCTTTTGCCGATGGATACACTGAGCATACCGGCATCCTTCGCCTTTTGCGCCTCATGGGGTTCAAAACCGCCCTCGGAGCCGGTCATAATTGAAACTGTTTTAACACTCTCTCCCCTTTCAAAAAGGGGCTTTTTTATTGACGTGGAGGTTTCTCCCTCGTATAAAAACAGCGGAAGCTCCGCCCCAGCCGCTTTTTCCACGGCTAAATCAAATTTATTCAATACATCCACCCGGGGGATTATTCCGCGTCCGCTCTGCTTTGCCGCTTCCTCGGCAATAATCTGCCACCGGTCACGCTTTTTTACAGCCGCCGCCCCGTTCAGACGGGAAACACAGCGCCGGGAGGGGAAAAACACAATGGCATTTGCCCCCAGCTCAACGCTTTTTTGGACTATTGTTTCCGCCTTGTCCCCCTTGGGGAAGGCTGCGTAAACCGTGCATATGACGGAGGGCTCCCTTTCGGACGCTCTTTTTTCCACTATATTGAGTCTTACCTCCCGTCCTATAAGCTCTCCTGCTATGCATATATAGTCCGTACCCTCGCCGTCAGAGACCTCGACAGTCTCCCCCTGCCTGATTCTGAGAACGCGAAAATGCTCCGTATTCCGGCCTGATAGTACTATAAAACCATCGTGGATGCTGTCCCTGGTAACAAAAAACCTGTGCATAGATCAACCGTCTCCGTTTGTATTAATGGTCCAATCACCCTGTCGGGCCTGTGGCATAAACTGTAAAGTGAGGAGGTGTTATTCTCTTGGATTACATAGACAATTCCGATGAAAGGAGGCAGTTTGAGGCCGTCTGGAAGAGAGTGACGGAGCGCTCAAACGCGACTATTTCCGACTATTTGAATTTAGTCCCCCTTGATAATTCCCAGCAGGGGCATCCGGTGCCTGCCGGGCACAGCCCGCCGGCCGACCAGTTGATGCCGGCAGCCAACCCTCCGGCAGAAAAGTACAATTCCCTTTACGAAAACCCCTGTCCTCCCACCCCCATCGAAGAGGATTGCCAGCTGCTCTCAAGGCTTATTTCCGAAGAGTGCTTCATTATATGCCTATATCGCCTGCTTTTTCAAAGATTAAAAGGCGGTAACTGTGCCGGGACACTTTACCGCCTTTACCGCGAGGGCAGTGAGAGTCTCAAAAGGCTTAAAGCCGCTTATTTTCTTCAGACCGGCCAGGTGTTCAGAGCAGCAACCTGTAAGCCTGATGGCGGCAGCCTTGCAAAAGTCCTGCACAACCTGTATTGGCAGGAGGCAAACACCGCAGAGGATTTTTATAATGCTTCAAGTTCAGTCCGGTCGGATAAGCTGTCGGCCCTGCTTATCAAAATATCGGCAGCAAAGAAAAGCCGTGCCAACGAGCTGGAGGCGCTGATAGGAGCTCTTATCAGCTGATGTAAACTACTTGGTATACACTCGGGGCAAAAGCTCAGATAAGCGATAGCTGACATATCTTCCGTCATACCTGGAGCTGAGAATCTCGGTGTCTCTGGAAAACTCGCTCAAAAACTGGCGGCAGCTTCCGCAGGGCATATAGTATTCATCGGTTTCAGCCCAGACCGCCAACTTCCTGAAATTACGGTTCCCATCGCAGACTGCCTTGGCAATTGCAACCTTCTCGGCGCAAATAGAATCGCAGAAGGCCGCGTTTTCCACATTGCTTCCCGTATAGACCGTTCCATCTTCGCATTCCACCGCAGCGCCGACCCTGAGGCCTGAATAAGGCGCGTACGCCCGCTCGGATGCCGCGGAGGCCGCATTGATCAGTTCTCTGTCAGTCATATCCTCTCCCCCTCTTTTACTTCGTTTTCGTTTAAATCACCCTGCCTGTCGTAAGATACATGGCGTCTTCCGGTTGTCTGAAGCCCCTATTGCCTGCTTTTTTTTCCGGCGAACACAAACAGCTTGTACCCCACATAGTTAAGTGCCATTGTAACTACTATCACAAGGGCTTTTGCAACATATTCGTATATGCCCATCCGGTGGAGCCATTTGATGAGGATCATGCCGGTTACGCCGGATATTCCGTTTATCACAAGAAATCGTATTATCTGCTCAATAACCGGCCTTGTCCCCTGGTTTTTAAATGTGAGGTTTCGGTTGAGAATAAAGCTGTTTATTATTCCCGCGCAGTACCCTATGGCTTGGCATATGTCTATTGCAAGGCCCGAGAGCTCATAAAAAGCGGTAAACACCAGGAAGTCCACAAAAGTGTTCACTCCGCCTATTACGGCAAAGGTTATAAAACGCCTGTGCTTTTTTATCGTTTCAATCAAACGCTTTTTCATTGAGCCGACCGGCAGCTTCCGGTCACTCCCTTCACTTTCATAGTTTGAAATATTCTACACCGCTCTCAAAAATCGGCTGGCAGGTATTGCCGTCTATATTTTTCGCCACATATTTTCCACTCCGCTCGGGATGTCCCATTTTCCCAAAAACCCTTCCGTCCGGGCTGAGTATGCCCTCAACGGCATATAGGGAGCCGTTGGGATTTATTTCGATATCCATGGACGGGCGTCCCTGGCGGTCCGTATATTGGGTGGCAACCTGTCCCTTTTCAATCAGTCTTTCGATAACGTCCCCAGGGGCTGTAAACCTTCCTTCCCCATGGGAAATGGCAACGGTGTGTAAATCTCCGGGCTTGCATTTCAAAAGCCAGGGCGAGTTTGCGGATACAACCGAGGTCGTCACATATCTGGACTGGTGGCGGCCGATAGCGTTAAAAGTCAAGGTGGGGCAGTTCTCGTCCATATCCCTGATTTCGCCAAAGGGCACAAGTCCCAGCTTGATTAGAGCCTGAAACCCGTTGCTGATGCCCAATATAATTCCGTCCCTTTTATAAAGCAGCTCATGGACCCGGTCAATCAGCCTGGGATTTCTGAATAAAGCCACTATGAACTTGCCCGAGCCCTCCGGTTCGCCACCGCTGGAAACCCCGCCGGGCAGGACAATCATCTGATTTCTCTCTATGGCCGAGGCCAGAGCGTCAATGGAAGCCTCAAGTGCCTGGGGCGTGATGTTTCTTATTATTACGATTTCCTCTTTTCCGCCGGCGCGCCTTATGGCCGCCGCGGTATCATATTCGCCGTTTGTACCGGGAAAAACGGGTATCACCGCCCCCGGCAGCGCTTTTAAAACCCCGGGCGCAGTAATTTTTTTATTCTGGAAAGCCAACTTGGGCACCGGACTGGTGTCCCGTTGTTTTCTGGGGAAAATATCCTCCAGTGTATCTTCCCATACCTGAGCCAGCTCATCAATATCAAGCTGCTGCCCGCAAAGGCTCAGACACTTCTCCTTTGTAGTATAGCCTAAAAAGTATGCCCGGTCTACATGGCAGGTACATTCGCATATGATTGACCCGGCCGGTGCGTCAAGAAGCCTCGAGTCATCTTCAGAGCGAAAGCCGATACAATTGCCGACAGCCATCTTGAAAATACCGCCTATCACACCGCCTTCGCTCACCGCCCATGCAGAGCGGACAATGCCTTCGTCCACCAGTTCCTTTATCCTTGCCCAGTTTTCCCTTATACTCTCATAGCTGCCGTCACCGGAAAACAAATACACGCGGGAACCGGGTTCTTTAAATTCCGGTGAAATGACCTTTGCCGCCTCCGCCGGGGCTATGGCAAAGGAAATCAGCGTGGGCGGTACATCCATATCGAGAAAAGAGCCTGACATGGAATCCTTGCCGCCTATGGCGGCGATTTCAAGCCCAAGCTGGGCATCCAGCGCTCCCAGAAGGGCTGAGAGGGGCTTTCCCCATCTGGCAGGGTCCTTTCTCAGGTTCTCAAAATATTCCTGAAAGGATAAAAACGCTTTTGTATAGTCACAGCCGGCTGCAACAAGCTTTGCTATGGAGGTTATTACCGCGTTTTTAGCCGCCCCGAACTGATCCTTCTCTGAATGATAAGGGTCAAAGGCGAAGGACATTACCGTGCAGGTTTCTGCGTCACCGTCCTCTGCCGGCAGGAGTGCCGCCATGACCTGGGCCGGAGTCCGCTGGGTCTTTCCACCGTAGGGCATCAAGACACTTCCCGCTCCGACTGAGCCATCAAATCTCTCGCCCAATCCCCGCTGGGAGCAGAAACTCAAGTCCCCAAGGATACCGCGCAAATACTCCGCCGCGTTTTTATTGCCGCTGCTGGCGGGAGAGTATTGCTCCAATGGGGTCAGGACCTTTACCTTCGCCCTTTTGACCGCTCCGTTTGAATTTAAAAACTCTCTTGAAAGGCTGACAATGTGACTTCCCCTATGTGTCATAACCATTCGCTTTTCTTCGGTTACACATGCCACAATCGTAGCCTCCAGGTTTTCCTCACATGCCATTTCAATGAATTTATCGGCGTTTTCTGCCGCGACTACAACGGCCATTCTCTCCTGGGATTCCGAAATTGCCAGCTCAGTGCCGCTGAGTCCCTCATATTTTGTCTTTATATTGTCCAGCGTAATAAAAACACCGTCAGCCAGCTCGCCTATTGCTACCGAAACACCGCCCGCTCCGAAATCGTTGCACTTTTTTATGAGCCTTGCCGCTTCGGGGCGCCGGAAAAGGCGCTGTATTTTCCGCTCCTCTGGCGCGTCGCCCTTCTGGACCTCCGCCGCGCACTCGGTGAAGGAATCCATATTTTGCGATTTTGAAGAACCGGTTGCCCCTCCGCAGCCGTCCCTCCCTGTCTTGCCGCCCAGCAGGATTATCACATCCCCCGGCTCGGGGGTTTTTCTTATTACATTGCTCGCAGGAGCGGCCCCCACTACGGCGCCCACCTCCATGCGCTTTGCCACATATCCCGGATGGTATATTTCCTGAACAAGTCCCGTGGCAACACCAACCTGGTTTCCATAGGAGCTATAGCCCGCAGCAGCTGTTGTGGTCAGCTTTCTTTGGGGCAGCTTTCCCGGAATGGTATCCTCCAGGGGAGTTCTGGGATCGCCACTTCCCGTGACCCGCATTGCCTGGTAAACATACGCTCTTCCAGACAAGGGGTCGCGAATGGCGCCCCCTATGCAGGTCGCCGCACCGCCGAAGGGCTCCATCTCAGTGGGATGGTTGTGTGTTTCATTTTTAAACATCACAAGCCACTCCTCCGCCTTACCGCCGATTTCAGCAGTCACACGGATTGAGCAGGCATTTATCTCCTCCGATTGATCCAGCTTGTCCAGCAAGCCTCTTTTCTTCAATACCCTGGCGCCGATTGTGGCCACATCCATCAGAGTAACGGGACGATGACGAGCTTCTTCACCGTAGACCTCATCTCTGACCTTCATGTAGGCCTCAAAGGCATCCTTCTGCCTTGGATCGTCAATTTCTATTTCAACAAGATGGGTTCCAAAGGTGGTATGACGGCAGTGGTCGGACCAGTAGGTGTCCACCACCCTCAGCTCCGTCTCGGTGGGCTGTCTTTTTTCATGCTCTCTGAAATAGTCCTGCATAAACAGGATATCGTCAATATCCATTGCCAGGGAATACTCGTCTATCAGGGCCACAAGTCCCTCCCTGTCCTTTTCCAGAAAGCCATCCACAAAGGGCACAGGCCCCGGCTCCGGATGCACCTGTTTAAGAGTTTCGGGCTTGTCCATTGATGCCACTCTGGAGTCAAGGGGGTTTATGAGATACTCCGTTATAGCTGCCTTTTCCCGGTCGGATATAGTGCCGTAAAAAACATACAGCCTGGCATATAAAACAGTGGGCTTTTCCCGGCAGGTCATCGCCTGTATGCACTGGGCGCAGGAATCCGCCCGCTGGTCAAACTGGCCCGGCAGTGCCTCCACAGGCAAAATCCAGCTTGACGCAGCTCCGTTTTCATCTTCCAGCACCGGCAGCACTTCGGCGTAATACTCATCGCACTGGGGTTCGGAAAAAATCGTTTTCGCCGCCTTTTCAAAGGTCTCCCGGTCAATTCCTTCCACATCATACCGGTTGAGGATTCTAACTCCCGTCAGCCCCTTTATGCCCAGGTATCCTTTTAATTCACTGTATACTCCCCGGGCCTCTATATCGAAGCCGGCTTTTTTCACGCTATAGCATCTGTAGACCATCTTATCCCCGTCTCCCCTTTTAGTTATTTTCGATTATAGCCTCTTGGCGGCACTCAGTGGCTCCTATCGCCGTTGCGTATACTGCATTTTCGGGGATATGGAAGCGCACTCCGGTCATTTTATGAATTTCACTCATTATCTGCGCCCATTGGGGAAGCTTTGTTGCCGAACCTGTCAGCACCACATCCTTGATGGTATCGTTTGCGCACGCAAAAACCGCTATCATGCCCACAGTCTGAACTACCAGACTTACGATCCCCAGAGCCAGGTCCTCCCGGGAAGCAGATCTGCTGACATTTCCGAAGTTTGAAGCCGTGGCGTTCATTGGCAGTGAGGCAGAGGCTTCCTTTACCACATGGCTGATCAGTAAATCCACATTGCCCAGATCGCCCTTTTCCGCCAGGGACGATATCTTGCATAAATCGTTCTCGTCAATAAGAAGGGACGACAATCCAAGGAGGGTGCCGCCTCCCACACCGCTGCCTCCCATATGTCTGTCTCCTTCAGAACTCGCCCGGACTACTGCCGTCCCGGTTCCCACACTCACTATAATCCCTTCACTGAGTCCCGAAACCCTTAATCCGCCGCGCCCTATAGCCCGAAATTCACTTACCCTGTGGGTCTTTATGTCGAATAAATCCTTTTCAACAAAGGACGCTCCCACACCGGTCAGAAATATTTCGTCTATATCCCTGAGTTTAATCTGATGTAAATGGAGAAATTTTTCAATGACACCATAGAGCGCCGTCTCCTTGTCCCCGGCCTCCTCCTGCATTGCTCCAATCAGATTATCACCGTCAAAGCCTACAATTTTAGTTGTTGAACATCCCATATCAATGCCTAAAACCTTTTTCAATATATCGCCTCATTTTTGCCCATATCAATTTCCCACTCTGTAATATTGTTGAATATATTATTTTGAGTTGGCTGCATGTTTGATATAACGCCTCTGTGGGTAAACACCGACTTTTTTTCAAAATAAAGGGGCGCAATATGCGTATTACCTGCAATATATGTAAGAAGCGTCCGTGCGGGCTTCCCCTTATTTCTGGCTTTGTTGAACTCATATATCAAGCGGTCCATTTCAGGGTCATATATGCCGAAATTAAGCTCACCACTGGTGGACAACAGCTCCGAAAGATCAAAGTCCTGGGTGATCTTCACCTCTCCGTAGTATATGTCGAATATCCCATTTTCAAGGGCATACATATATTCGTTCCAACCAAGGAGACGAAGACTCACATCGAAGCCGTATTCGCGCAGGCAATCCGCTATATACCGGGCTGCGGCAACCTTTTTCAGGTTTTCCTTGTTGACGATAAAATCGAGAGTAAAGTCCCTTACTTCGTTTTCCCTTATGAACTCCAAAACCCCATCCCCGTCATAATCATCTACAAAGGCATTTAACATATAGCTTTTTATTTCGTCTTTTTCAATCAGTGTGTTTTCGGCTATATCCTGTAAATAATAACTGGAGGCGGGGGAAAAGGGAAGCACCACCGGGGTTGAGGCCGTCATAATATTTGTCGTCAAATACTCCCGGTCTATTATGGAGGATATGATAAGCCGCCTTGTAGCCGACGCACAGAAGCCGCTGTATTCGTTAAAGCCAATAAAATGCATTTCCGTTGTGTCTATATCTCTTTTTTCGTAATCCTCCGAAAAATCCACATAACCCATTTCGTTTTTATTCGTTATAACAAGGTCAATGTTCCCGCTCTCAAATGCCCATATCAGATCGTCGGCTGAATACTCCTGCAGATAGAAACGGTCTATCGGCAGAAGGTGACGGTCCCTGTATCCGTCAAAGGCCTCCAGGTATTTATATTCCGATGTTTCAGCATACATATAGGGGCCGGTTCCCAGGGGTATTCTTTTATCTCCAGTCCCGTATTTCATAATCGGAAAATCAAGGAGAGCGGGGAATCTCATATTGGGCTCGTCCAGGGATATATAGAGAGTATCGTCATCTGTATAGGCGCTCTCTATGAATTTGAGTCTGCCCGAATAAAGCTCCGACTGTCTGGCCAGGTTCAGCGAATACATTACATCTCCGACAGTGAGCTGGCTGCCGTCGTGAAACTTCACCTGATTATTTATCTGAAATGTATAGGATATCCCGTCCCTCGTATTCCATTTTTCACATAAAACGGGCAAAAAGTTAAATCTTTCGTCAACCTTGAAAAGACCTTCAAAAAGCAAACCCGTAAGGGGCATATTAATGGTATCGCTGCATAACAGCGGGTTCAGTGAGTGTGAGCTGTTAAAATTGACGGTAAATTTCCCGTCTCTGTTTTTTTTATATGCTTCCTCCCGGGTATCTGCAATCGAATTAGCCGGCAGCTCCGAGGTCCCCTCAGTTTCCTCAGGCATTTTATAAAGATTGCAGCCGGCCAGGGTCAAGGCAAAAAGAAGCCCCGTAAATATGAGTAAAAAAAGGTTTTTCCCAAAAAGTCTCATATGCAAAGAAGTTCCCTTCAAATACTGTTTATAGTGGGGGCGCTTATCACAATGTCAGAATTACAGCCGCCTGGGCTCCCCTTTGCCCGCCTGTCGCCCTGTGTGACCAGTACTTATCACTTTTACACATTGTGCACTCACGGGATACGGCAATATTCTCAGGTCTGAGTCCCTCCCGTATTAAAAGAGCGCGATTGACAGCTTTCAGGTCCACCCGCGGCTTGTGGGCGGTATTTATGATGAATTCCTCTGGCCTGTCCAGTCCCAGCTTTAAAATCTCCCCAGGCACTTCGGGCCCCGTTTCAAAGCAACAGCTTCCGATTCCGGGTCCTATGGCCGCCAGTATGTTTTCCGGCTCGCAGCCGTATTCGTCGCACATTCTTCTGATTGTCTTCCCGGCAATATTCATCGCCGTCCCCCTCCATCCGGCATGGACCGCCCCCACGGCTGATACATCCGGGCATGAGAGCAATATGGGTATACAGTCAGCGATAAATATCATAAGGGGCAGGCCGGGTTCGTCTGTTATAAGCGCGTCAGCCCTGTAATGGATCTGGGAAAAAATATCTCCAATGCTGTCACGGGCTGTGGCTTTTCTTATACCGTCCTCATGAACCTGAGCGGAAAAAACTATCTTTGACGGATCCGTTTTTAGATATGCGCACAACTTTTCATAATTTTTCAATACACACGCCCTGTCATCGCCCCTGCCCACAGCCAAATTCAAAGAGGCAAAGACACCGCTGCTGAAGCCCCCGAATCGGGTTGTAAAGGCATGACGAATACTAGGCCTGCTCAAAATATCAGCCTGCACAATTGTCATGCCATCTCGATTTATCTCGGTAAATCCCATATCCTTATATCCCATAAACAGTTTGATGTATTCGTTATCCTCGAAAACGGATGGGCCTTCAGGGATTTCTTCCGCAGCAGAATTTATATTTCTTACCGCTCCCGCAGGGGCAGGGTTCATTCCTGCCTATTTTCCTGCCGGTTTTTGTCGGCTGCTTTTTGACAGGTCCGTCCCCGCCCAGGTTTGCTACCGCTGTCCTGGCAACCCGTTTTCTCTCAAGAGGCTGCTCTTTTTTAACCTCAACAATAAACAGCCTCCTGACCACCTCATCCTTAATGCCGTTTATCATAGTCTCAAACATATCAAAGCCTTCACGCTTGTATTCGTCAAGGGGATTAATCTGTCCATAAGCCCGCAGGCCTATCCCCCGTCTGAGCTCGTGCATAGCGTCGATATGCTCCATCCAGTATTCATCCACAACCCTCAGCAGTATAATCCTTTCAAGCTCGCGCATCAGGGGAGTATCGGTACCCTCGAAAAAGCCCAACCGCTTTTCCTTGGCCTCATAAAACTCCATAGCCTTTTCAATAAGCAGTGAAGTAAGGGTTTCAGCATTATATGAATTGAGCTCCTCGGGAGCCGGAGATATTTCGCCCTTTTTCAGGAACACCCTCTCAAAGGGCTGCAATACCTTTCTGAGATGCTGCGAGTCGGATATATAGCCGTGTTCGCCCAGGCTCTCCGTTACGTTCATGCGTATTACATCGGATATCATCGACTTTATATAAACGCTGACATCTTCGCCGTCGAGCACCTGTCTGCGCTGGCTGTATATAATCTCCCTCTGGGTATTCATAACATCGTCATATTCCAGCACGGATTTACGAATCTGGAAGTTGCGGCTCTCCACCTTTTTCTGGGCTTGCTCGATGGCATTTGTAAGCATTTTATGCTCTATCGGAGTATCCTCATCCACCCCCAGAGCCTCCATCATCCCCATAACCCGCTCTGAACCGAACAGTCTCATAATGTCGTCCGTCATGGAAATGAAGAACCTGCTCTCGCCGGGGTCCCCCTGTCTGCCCGACCGTCCGCGAAGCTGGTTGTCTATACGCCGGCTCTCGTGCCGCTCGGTGCCCAGGATAAACAAGCCGCCCACAGCTTTTACCTTTTCCGCCTCTTCACTTATTTCCCGGTCATACTTTTCTACCAGTTCCCGATAGGTTCTTCGGGCCTTTAAAACCTCTTCATTGTCCGTTTCGGCATATCCCACCGCTTCCACAATGATTTCTTCAGGAATACCGGCTTTTTTCAGATCCACTTTTGCCAGATACTCGGAGTTTCCTCCCAGCTTTATGTCCGTTCCGCGGCCGGCCATATTGGTGGCAATGGTAACGGCGCCCAGTTTACCGGCCTGGGCAACAATTTCCGCCTCCCTTTCATGGTGCTTTGCATTGAGTACATTGTGCTTTATATTTTTCTTCTTTAAAAGGGATGACAGGAGCTCACTTTTTTCAATGGATATGGTACCCACAAGAACGGGCTGCCCCTTCTTATGGCACTCTTCTATCTGGGCAACTATCGCCCGGAGCTTTCCGTTTTCGTTTTTATATACTACATCGGGATGGTCTGTTCTTATCATGGGCCGGTTTGTGGGTATCTCCACCACGTCAAGATTGTATATGGCCGAAAATTCCTCCGCCTCGGTCATTGCCGTTCCGGTCATGCCGGAGAGCTTCCTGTACATTCTGAAATAGTTCTGAAAAGTAATCGTAGCAAGAGTTCTGCTCTCGGCCGCTACCTTCACCTTCTCCTTTGCCTCTATGGCCTGGTGCAGTCCCTCGGAATAGCGCCGCCCGTACATAAGCCGTCCGGTAAACTCATCAACTATGATGATTTCACCGTCTTTTACCACATAATCCACATCCCTGCGCATAACTCCGTGGGCCTTCAGAGCCTGGTTTATATGGTGGGAGAGAGTTGAGTTTTCAAGGTCGGCCAGGTTCTCGATGCCGAAATGCTTCTCCGCTTTTTCAATTCCCCTGGCAGTGAGGGTGGCGGACCTGGCCTTCTCGTCCACAACATAATCTGCATCCAGGTCTTCGCTTTCCTCTTCCTTCTCGTCCGCGGAGGCGATAACAAGCTTTTTAAGCCGTGAAACAAACTGGTCTACTTTCTCATACAACTCGGTTGAATCGTCCCCCTTGCCCGATATTATCAGGGGGGTCCTTGCCTCGTCTATAAGTATGGAGTCCACCTCGTCAATGATTGCAAACTCATGTCCTCTCTGAACCATATCATGCTTGTAGATGGCCATATTATCCCTGAGATAGTCAAATCCCAGCTCGTTGTTTGTGCCATAGGTTATGTCCGCGTTATATGCCTCACGGCGCTGGGCGGATGAGAGCCCATGGACTATCAGTCCCACACTCAGACCCAGAAACCTGTGTATTTTCCCAATCTCATCGCTGTCTCGTTTGGCCAAATAGTCGTTGACGGTGATAATATGAACACCTTTGCCCTGCAGGGCATTCAGATATGACGGAAGTGCGGCAACCAATGTCTTGCCCTCACCTGTTTTCATTTCGGCTATCCTGCCCTGGTGCAAAATTATTCCGCATATGAGCTGCACCCTGAAAGGTCTTTTTCCCAGCACTCTGTCCGAGGTTTCCCGCACCAGCGCATAAGCCTCCGGCAGAATATCGTCCAGAGTCTCTCCTTCCGAAAGCCTCCTTTTAAACTCCGGTGTTTTTGCCTTTAAAGCTTCGTCAGACATGGACCTGTACTGGTCTGACAAGGCCTCTATTTTGTCTACAACAGGCAGTATTCGCTTAATTTCTCTTTCACTGCGGGTTCCGAACAGCTTTGTTATGATCCCCAAATATATCAATTCCTTTCAGGTAATGGCCATCAGCTTGCCGCAGCAAATAAAAGCCGCGGCAATCACAATTTTGCATAATCATAGCGCAAAATATGTCATAATAAACTTATGGGCTATTATAACATACAAATTTAAAGAAAAAAAGCATCACATTATCTAAAGTATAGCCCTTTTGTATAGTGTACAATGATATGGTCTAAAAAAAGAAGAAGCTGACCCCTAACTGTGGTAAAATGGTAAGTGCTAACAAACCAATCACAGAAAGGGATAGCTTCTATGAAAAGAATAGCACAAAA